>NZ_AQXV01000022.1:0-14969 GCF_000376965.1 Methanothermococcus thermolithotrophicus DSM 2095
TTCCATCCCACTATGGTCTTATTTTAACTCGTTTGCAAACTTATCAGAAGAAGACATCGAAGAAAATTTCCATCCCACTATGGTCTTATTTTAACCAGTAATTTCAATCTTTGTGTTGTTTGCTCAGGAGAATTTCCATCCCACTATGGTCTTATTTTAACGCAATAATGATTTAACAAAGGAACTTTATTATTTAAAATTTCCATCCCACTATGGTCTTATTTTAACTTAGATTTTGTGCAAATTCTATTAAATATTTTGTGGTATTTCCATCCCACTATGGTCTTATTTTAACAGTTAAGAATTTTCCTTATTTCCCTATAAAGAAGGTTGTATTTTCCCTTATTTAAAACTTTTTATCTCGAACCTATGATCTGGAGCTCCATATATAAAGACGTGCGACTTGATAATTGGATTTATTCTTTAAAATAAAAATCTAAAATCAATCACATTAGAAAAATAAACAAAAATTGTAAGGAAAATATGACAAAACGGTCTCTAACACCATGACTAAACAATATCTTAGTAAATTCTAACATCTAAATATATACAATAATCATAAAACGTAGTCGGTTCGAGATTCCACATATAACGCCTAATGAATAATACGCGGATGGATAATCAATAAAATAAGACAACAAAAGAAATTATCTGGATAATTATTAATTTATAATATGATAAAAAATTTTATAATTAAAGAAAAAAGAAATAATCAATAAAATTAAAAGTCATGACCATAATATATGTACTATTGAGTTAAATAATAAAATATGGTGAAACCATGAATAAAGAGGAAACTGTAAGTAAAATAACCAAATTCATAAGGGAAAAAGTTGAAGAGGCAAATGCTAATGGTGTAGTAGTTGGTTTAAGTGGGGGAATTGACAGCTCCTTAGTGGCTTATTTGTGTGTTAAAGCTTTAGGGAAGGATAAAGTTTTGGGAGTAATAATGCCAGAAAAAAACTCTAATCCACTAGACAAAGAACATGCAGAATTGGTAGCAAATAAATTAGGCATAGAATACAATATTTCAGATATAACTGAAGTTTTAAAGGCATTTGGAGCTGGGGGGTATGTTCCAACAAGAGAATTTGATAAAAAAGCAGACGGCAATTTAAAACCAAGGATAAGAATGTGTATATTATACTACTTTGCAAATAAACGTAATTTACTTGTTGCAGGAACTTCCAACAAATCCGAAATTTACATGGGATATGGAACAAAGTATGGAGATTTAGGAAGTGATTTTTTAACAATTGGAAACCTGTTTAAAACCGAAGTTAAAGAACTGGCAAAATATTTAGGAGTTCCAGAAGAAATTATTGAAAAACCACCTTCAGCAGGTTTATGGAAAGGTCAGACAGATGAAGCAGAGCTCGGGATATCCTATGAACTATTGGATAAAATTTTAATGGGAATTGAACAAGGAAAAGAAGTTGAAGAGATTTCAGATGAATTGAATGTCCCAGTTTCAAAAATAAAGGAGATAATCTATAGAATAGAGATAAACAAACATAAATCACAGCCTTTGCCAATGCCATAATATACTATTCATTTAATTTTATTTTTTTATAAATGCCTTGTTTTACTTGATAAAATGATAATTTTCGGTTTTACCGTATCACGTGATAAACATGAATAAAAGAGAATTTTTAATTAAACTTCTTGAAACTATCGACGAACTTAAAGAGGAGTCGGAAAGAGGATTTCCAATTCTTGTTGAAGGAAAAAAGGATATTAAATCTTTAAAAAATCTGGGAATAGATGGGGATTTTATAGAAGTTATGGGGACACCTATTTTTCAAATTGCAGATGAGCTCATAGCCGAAGGGGTGAGAGAAGTTATTTTATTAACTGACTTTGATAGACGGGGCAAGAGACATGCCAAGGACATAATTGAAGAATTTGAAAGTAGAGGCATTAAAGTTAATAGGAAAATAAGGGAAAAAATTTTAAGATATAGCCACGGAGATTTAAAGGATATTGAGGGTCTTTATGGATATATTTTAAGAAGAAGGGATATATACCAAATTTAGAAGAGGTTTTTACTCAATGTCGAACGAATATACTGTGAGGGCATATTATGAGACCTTATGTAATATCCAATGTCGGTATGACTTTAGATGGAAAATTGGCTACAATAGAAAACGATTCAAGAATTTCTGGAGAAAATGACTTAAAAAGAGTTCATCAGATTAGAAAAGAAGTTGATGGAATAATGGTTGGTATTGGAACTGTTCTAAAGGACGATCCAAGATTAACGATTCACAAAATAGAAGCTAAAAAAGACCAAAATCCTGTAAGGATAGTAGTGGATAGCAATTTAAGAATTCCAATGGATGCAAGGGTTTTAAACAACGATGCAAAGACAGTTATAGCAACTACAGTTAGTAAAACAGAAGAAAAATCAAATAAAATAAGAAAATTAAGAGAAATGGGTATAGATGTAATTGAAGCAGGTGAGGATAAGGTAAATTTAAAAGAAGTTATGGAGGAGCTCTACCGAATGGGTATAAAGAAAATACTTTTAGAAGGTGGCGGGACCTTAAACTGGGGAATGTTTAAGGAAAACCTTGTCGATGAAGTTAGGGTGTACGTAGCTCCAAAAATATTTGGTGGAAAAAATGCTCCAACCTATGTAGATGGGGATGGATTTAAAACCGTTGATGAGTGTATTAAGTTAGAATTAAAAAAGTTCTACCCAATGGATGAAGGAATTGTAATGGAATATGGTGTAAAAAGGGATAAAAAGTAAATTTAATATATCCGAATAGAATAATTTAAATAGAATATCAAGATAATTTGAATTACTAATCTTGACGAAAACCTTTCAGGTTTTTGTGCGACAACAAATCCCGTAAGGGATTTGTATCAATTTCAAAGCGTCATAATTAAAAATAAAATATAATTTAAACCGAAAGATTTAAATACTGGAAAAATACCTAATTAAATTATAATTAATGAAGAGGTGAGCCTATGGCTGAATTACCAGTAGCTCCAATGGAAAGAATCTTGAAAAAAGCAGGTGCTGAAAGAGTAAGCAGAGAAGCAGCAGTTTTACTTGCTGAAGCTTTAGAAGAAATCGCAATGGATTTCGCTACAGAAGCTGTAAGTTTAGCTAAACATGCTGGCAGAAAAACTGTTAAAGCAGACGATATCAAATTAGCTTTAAAATAAATCTTTTTTATACTACTATTTTTTATATTAATTTACACTACAATTATTCTATATTTGTTTACTATAATATTCAATAGTTATATAACATTCATGTGCTTTTTTATAATTACTAACGCATTTGTAGTGAGCACCATGTATGCCATTGGAATTGGAAAAAACAAGGAAGAAATTTTAAAAGCCTATGAAAAATTAAAAAAAGATAATATTCAAGTTACCTTGATAGATGATTCTCAAGAGCTCGTGGATATGGTATTGAACAACGAAGTTGAAGGGGCAGTAAGGGGGACTTTATCTTCTTCAGAGGTTATTCCATACTTAAATAAAAAAATAGGAAAATTCTATAGGGCATCAATTTTAAAGAATCCGCTAAAAGAGGGTATTTTTTTACTGGCACCTGTTGGAATAGATGAAATATGTGAGGAAAACGGCATCAATGATAAACTGCAAATAATAAAATACTCTGCAAAATTCTTAAAAAACTACAAAATAGAGCCAAAAATAGGTATCTTATCTGGAGGGAGACTTTCAGATTATGGCAGAAGTAAGAAAGTTGATGAAACAATGGATGAGTGTGAAAATATTATAAATCATATTAAAAACAACCCTGGCGAGTATAATAATATATTTATACGCCATAATGGCATTTTAATAGAGGAATATTTAAAAGACGGATTTAATGTGATTTTGGCTCCAGATGGAATATCTGGCAATCTCATGTTTCGATGTTTGGGGTTAGTATGTGGCCTTGAAGGGTATGGTGCAATTCTTTTAACTGATAAAAACATTAAGTTCATTGATACCAGTAGGGGCGGAGATTGGACTAGATACTATAATGCTATTAAATTCTTAGAATATGGTGAAATTGGAGAAATTTGACGAAGGGAGTATGGTGATAAATTTGCTTTTACTTAAGTTGTATAATATTCTGAGTAGGTTTGGGGTCTTGAAAATTTACGAGAAAATTCTGGAAAATGAAATTAGTAAGGACGACCTTCCGAAACACATTGGTGTTATTATGGATGGAAACAGGAGAATGGCAAGGCTTATGGGTGATAAACCTACAAGAGGGCATTATTTGGGGGCTAAAAAAGTTAGAATGTTTATAAGATGGTGTGTTGATATAGGTATAAAGGTGGTTACACTTTATGCATTTTCACTTGAAAACTTTAATAGGCCAAAGGAAGAAGTTGATACATTAATGGATCTTTTTGAAAGAGAATTTATTAAGTTGGCAGATGACGAGGATGTTCACAAGTATAAAATCAATATACGAGCCATAGGAAGAATTGATCTTCTTCCAGAACGGGTTAAAAGGGCGATAGAATACGCTGAAAACAGGACAAAAGACTATAAAAACCATTTTGTTAATGTTGCAATTGCTTACGGCGGACAGCAGGAAATCGTAGATGCAGTAAAGAGGATAGGTAAAAAAATAAAAAATAATGAAATGGATTTAGACGATATTTCAGTAGAAACAATATCTAAAAATTTATATACTGCTCATTTACCTTATCCTAATCCTGATTTGATAATAAGGACTTCTGGAGAAGAAAGGATAAGCAATTTTTTAACATGGCAATCCAGCTATTCTGAACTATATTTTTGTGAAACTTACTGGCCACAATTTAGACGGATAGATTTTTTGAGGTCTATAAGGGACTATCAAAGAAGGGAAAGAAGATTTGGAAAGTGATGATATGAAATACACTACTTTAATTTTTTTACTGGTCATTTTCCTGTTTTGCAGTTGTGTATCAAAAAATCATACTGCTGTTGATAATACCGTTAATTTTGGAAATGAGAGTATCAACAAGATTCAAAATAATCCTAAAATAGCTGAAAAAGAATCAATACAGAAAAAAAATAATAGTGCAAATAAAACTGAAATCATTCCTTTTAAGATTTTAGAATATGGAGTTTATGGAAAAAACGAAAAAACATTTAATAGTTATGTCTCAAACAATAAAACAATAATAGAAGTACATTCTGGAAAAAAACCAACCATTGGATATGGTATTGAAATAACAAAAATAGTTAGACTGGAAAAGAATAATACTATTGTAGTGTATGTAAATGAAACATCACCAAATCAACAAGGTTCAATGGTTATACAGTCACCTTATGAAGTTGTTGAAGTAAATGGATCATACGAAAATGTTGTGTTTTTGGAAAATCGATAAAGAACTCATAAGTAGGATGTGGTGGAAGTTGAGGGTTGAAATACTATTTTTAGGCGCCGGTGGCGGAAGATGGGAAGCTGTAACCCAGAATAGAGGAACTGGTGGATTTAGAATACACACAGAACAGACAAGATTACATGTTGACCCAGGGCCTGGTTCATTGGTTAGAATGAAGGAATTAAAAATAAAACCTTGGAATACAAATGCTCTTTTTATTTCCCACTGTCATCCTGACCACTATGCAGATGCTGAAATTATTGCTGAAGCTATGACAAATGGAATGACACGGAAAAATGGTATTATTATAGGAGGTCTTTCGGTATTGGAAGGTTATGGAAATTTTGAAAATGCAATATCTAAATATCATCAATCTAGAGCTGAGAAAAGGTATGTATTAAACCCCAAGGATTCGGTAAGTATTTATGATATTGATATAATGGCAACGAGGACAAAACACGGGGACCCCTTTGGAATAGGGTTTAGGATGAAAACCCACAAGGGAGATATTGGATACACCAGCGACACAGAATTATTAGAGTCTTTAGTTGAAGACTTTGATGGAACCAGGGTTCTTATTGCCAATGTTATTAGAAAGAAAAATGAACGTGTAATTGGGCATCTATGTGCAAATGATTTGATAGATTTACTAAACGCCATGAGTAAAAAACCTGAATTGGTAGTTATGAACCACATGGGAATAAAGATGACCAACCCTATTAAAGAAGCAGAGTATATTAATGAGAATACTGGAGGAGTTAATGTAATTCCTGCAAAAATTGGTTTGAAAATTGAATTATTGAATGATTCTCATATAATATCCATTATTGGTAAGAAAATAGTAGATTAATATTACATGTCGAAAAACTGATTTAAATACAACAATTCAAAAAAAATTAAGTTAACTGGCTAATTATCCTTATTTTATTTTCTTTAACCTATATCCGCAGTAGGGGCAAACCATCCAAGTTGAATCTATCGGCCTTTTACAGTTCGGACATCTTAATATTTTATTTTCCTCTTTTAAGGACACACCACAATGTGCACAGTGTATCCAACTTTCAGATGTGTGCTTTTTACAATTTGGACACGGTTCTACATCTTCAAATTCCATTTTATTAAGATCAGCTCCACAGTTTGCACAGTGTTCCCACCCCACATCTACAACAGTTTCACAGTTTTTACAGTATATGATATTTTCAGTGAATTTTGTCCCGAGGGCCTTTTTTATCTTTTCAAGTGTTATCATGGCCTCTCTTTTTAAAACTTCATCTTGGTTGATTTCAGCTATTGATTCGATACTGGTGATTATTTCATTTATTGATGTCTTGTCTGTCATTTCCATATATTGTAATGATTCAGGTCTCATATCGGCAATATCTGCAATTTTCTTTAAGGTAATTAATTTTGTAGCAGGTACTGAGCTCCTGAGACCTGTAATAATGCTCATTTTCTCTTCTTCATTGATAGGTATTATTGTTACCATTGTTTACCCTCCTCCAGTAAGGAATATTTACATCTTTAACTTTTAAAGTTCCTAATTTAATTATTTTACGATAGTAATAATATACATTTGGGAAAATCTCAGATTTGGGAACATCTAAAATACCCGCAACTTCTGCATCTCTTCTATCAATTTTAAACTTGTAGTAAATGGCTAACTTACCACTATTGTTATAATATGATATGATCTGAACTTCGTCCCTGTCTTCAAAATTATTAAACAAATACCATGTTATATAACATATTTCGACTTTACTACCTGGATCTATGTCTCCTGGGAGCCTATTTTCAATTTTATTTTTAATTTGGTATGCTATAATTACGTCCTTATTTTCAATTGTTTTTTTTTCTATCGAGTAAACCCCAAATCTTTTCAGCTCTTCTGTAGGCGTATATCTGCTTTTTTGATATTCTAACAATATCAACGGTGATATGGCTAAAATCATTATTATAAAAAATAATATTATGTATTCTTTCTTCATCATATTTTCACGTGTCATGGATGATGATGTTAAGGGAGTCAAATATTAATTTGATTTAGTAGTTTTAAATCCACAACTCCTTCACCTTTTAGGACATCTCGGTATTTACTTATTTCTTCTCCGATGCCTATAAGCTTATCCACTTCTTTTTTTAGATCTAGCTTTCTAAAGTGTTCTCGTCTGTTGAGCTCCCCTAGGAATCTTATTATTTCTTTTTCATTTTCTTTGTATTTATTGTCATTTAGTTTTAATCTATTTAGATTATTTTTAATACTTTCAATTCTCTCTGAAATATCATAGTTTAATATTTCTTTACATTTTTCGGATAATTCATCTAAATTTTCACTTTTGAATATATATCTCCCCAACTCTTCCCTCTCCTCCCATGAGATTTCTTCAGTTTTATTTAATTTGGTTTTAGAACTTTGCTCCATACCCATTAAGAGTATTTCCTCCAATGAATCCAAGTACAGCTCTTCACAACATTCTATAACATGTTTAATTGTATTATCCTCACAATGTCCTTTTTTGATCCCCTTACAGAAATGTTTGATTATCAAAAGTAAGTCGCCGTTCCATTTAACCATGAAACTAAAGGGAAATAATTTACACATTGTGGGTTTTAAATCGTAGCCCTTCTCAAGCTGAATTCTACATAAATTATCATCTAAAAGGCTACATCCTTTATCATTTACCTTCAATCTTTTTTTGAAGTCTTCAAAGTTGGTAGTTTCAATATATTCTTCATAGCCCCTTAATCTAAGGGTGTCAAAGTAGGATAAATATATTCTCCAGCTTTCACAACTACAGCAGTAAGTACAGTTTGTACACTCATAAGTTATTCCATCGAAGGTTATTTCCCAGTTCGTGATCCCACCTTTTGGATTTTATAGTCATTCCACAATTATTTAATATATCATACTATTAAATTTTAATTATATTACTTAGTATGTTTTATCTTATTGAAATTTCCAATTTGATCCATACTATATTAACTTCGTGGAACGACCATAAGTGCTGTATAAATATTTTTATAAATGGAATCTTAATCCAATCCTCCATACATGTCATCGGATTCTAAAGACTGGGATTCGTATTCGTCCTCCTGATTTTTCCATAACTCTCCAAATTTTACGTCTTCCCCACCGTATTTACCTTTGAATTTCTTTATTTTAACTATTGCGGGAATTTTAACCGAAGGTCCTATGATCACAGCTTCCCCGACATTTAATCCAGGGAGCTGCTTAAGCAAGTCTTCGCTTAAACTTTCTGAAGCATGCTGAACGTGCCTCTGATCACTAGGTTCAATCAATTTGGAGATGATGAAGTTGTTACACTGTGAAAGTGATTCCTGATCTAAAGTTTTTGGCCTTTGGGATACAAGGCAGATCCCAACGCCAAACTTCCTTCCCTCTCTCGCTATTTTTGAAATAGGACCTTTTGATTTTGTGGTTCGATTATCTGGAACTATCAAATGAGCTTCTTCAAATATCAGGAATATTGGTTTAGGTTTTTTAGTATTCCATAGAGCCAATTTTCTGTCATTTAAAATTTCTTTTGTGAAGTATGATATGACAGTATCTATGCTGAACTCATCTAATTCGCTAATATCTAAAATATTTATGTAGTTTTCTCTAATATTGGCTATAGGATTGTAGTTGATTCCTATCATTTTCTTCTTGAATATCTTCATATCCTCGAATCTCATTATAAGGGTAAGGATGCTATCCACTTTACCTTTATACTCGTCATACTCCATATATCCCTCAAGTTCACGTATTATCCTATCGATAAATTCTTCAGGAGTATTAAAATCATGCTCTTTGCTATTTTCCTTAATCTTCTTAATGGCTTTTCTTCCTATGGCCCTCTGGACAGTGGCCTGTGCATCCACCCCTGCCAGATCCATAAGATAGTCATAGGACATATTGTATATATTTATTTTCGGCTTTATAATGTTTTTTCGTATGGTGGTATTTTCTGATTTTATGTCTGCATACTCCCTATGCATGTCAAAAACTAAAACTGTAGCATTTAGTTTGTTTAGTTCTTCGAGTAATACCGAAACTGTGTTTGATTTACCCATTCCAGTAATTGCCAAAATTGCCAGATGTCTTGAGCATAGTTTGTCCACATCCAAACAAACAGGAATATCTCTTGAAATCAAAGAACCTATTTCTATATGACCATTCGAGAAGATCTTTTTTAAAATTCTTTCTTCTGCCTTATAAACTTCAGTACCTGGTCTCGGCGGAATCCTTGGGATTTGCATATTCTTTACATCGCCGAGAACCTTTATTTTCCCCATAATGTAGTAGGAATCATCGTCTTCAAATTTTTTCAGTTTTTCCAGGTCTTTTACATTTAAAACATCTTCAAAAACAGGACACCCTTGGGTAACTGCTTCAACCATTCCTAAAACTTCTATCCCATCGTAGTATATTGTGACGTACTCCCCTACCTCTGGAACATTGTAGGATAGAAATGAGAGCTCCGTAGTTGCAGTTTCCCCTACAACATATCCCAATATTTCTTTGTCCAAAGTTACCACCTAATGAAAAATATAGAGTCGTTCTACGAATGTATCGCATAATATTACCTTAATTTCAATTATATATTATTTAAAACTTCTATAATTTAAAATTAAGTTATAGAACAGTCACTTAATTGTAGAACGACTATAATGAAAAAATAAAATAGATTTAAAAAATTAAAATATATTATATGTTGATGTGCTATAATAGGCATTATGCGGTATGCTTCATTAATTTTTCTTTTAATATGGTATTTATCAATTTACCGTCTGCTTTACCTCTTAAAACTGCCATACATCTACCCATCAACATTCCCATAGCTCCCATACCTTTGTTTTTAACGACTTCTATGTTTTGATTTATGATATCATCTATTATTTTTTCAACTTCCTCTTTTGAAAGTGACTTCAATCCCTTAATTTCCAATATTTTATCTAAGCTTTCTTCAGGGTGTTCGGCAAATCCTTTTAATACTTCTATGATGGCTTCTTTAGACATTTTTTCCTGAGATAGTCCATCAAATATTTCTTTCAAATGTTCTTCGGTTATCTTTTCTATGTCATATCCGTCCCTTCTAATTTCTTTCAGTGTGGATTCTAAGGTAGTTGCTATGAGAGTAGGTTTTATGTTTTTGTATGTTTTACAGAGCTCTTCAAATAAATCAACGTAGTAGGACATTACCATCTGTTTTCCTAGATCTTCATTCAATTCGTATTCTTTAATGAATCTTTCTAGTTTTTCTTCAGGCATTTCTGGCAAATTGTTTCTGATTTTTTCTATCAGCTCTTCTTCCAATTTTATTGAAGGAATGTCTGTTTCAGGATACATTCTGGCAGCTCCAGGGAGTGGCCTTAAGTATGAAGTGTTTCCATCGTCTAAAGCTTTCCTAGTTTCTTCTGGAACTCCAATCAAACATTCTTTTGCCCTTTCTAAAATTGCATTTAAGGCGTTATCTACTTTGCTTTCTTCGTCTGCCACCAGTATAACCGCATCATTTTCTTCGGCTTTCATGTATTCTTTTAATTTGTCAACTTCTTCCTGGGTGATTCCGTATTTCGGAAGTTCGTCAGTGTGGAAAAGTCCTCCAACTCCTGCTAAGACTTTTGCCCTGTCTGAGAGCTCTGTTCCAAGTCTTCTTCCAGGTTGAACTTCTCTTCCAACCAATCCACCAAATCCTTTTAACAGTATGGCTTTTATTTTTCCATTTTTCTTTTTCAACGCATTTTTTAGGATTTTAGATTCTGTATCTTTGAGCAAGTCTGTTATGTCAATTATTTCCTCTAAAACTTCTGCATTTCTTTCTTTTAAAATGTCTCTTATTTCTATTAGGTTTATCTGCCTTATAACTTCATTTTCAATTACCTTTTCGATTAAATCTAAGTTTTGAACCCCTTTAACTTCTATCCTGGCACCATTTTTAATGGATATGTTAACATCCTGCCTTATTGTTCCAAGCCCTCTTTTTACTTTTCCTGTGGCTCTTAATATGGTACCAATTCTTCTGGCAGCCTCTTTTCCCATTTTTGGAGATGTTATGTCTGGTTCTGTGGTTATTTCCAAAAGTGGAATCCCCAGTCTATCCACGTTGTATATTGTGTAGTCATTTCCGCCCTCTATTTTTCTACAGGCATCTTCTTCTAAACATAAGCTTGTTATTCTAACTTTACCAAATTCTGTTTCAATAAAACCTTCTTTTGAAACAAACATTGTTCTTTGAAATCCTGAAGTGTTTGAACCGTCTATAACTATTTTTCTCATTACGTGCATTTCATCGGCTATATTCATATTCATTAAGGATGAAACTTCCAGAGCAGTTTCTATGGCTTCTTCTGATGGTAAATGTGGTGGTTCTTCATCTAACTCAACGAGACAGGTTGTATCGTTGTAGTACTGGTAAATATATTTCTTTTCTTTTTTTGACTCTAAAAGTGCGGCTTTGTCAATCTCTCCCATTTCACTTTGGGAAGGTCTTAAAATTCTCTCGATTTTTCCGTGTGGTTCGTCATCTCTAATCAATGTAGGGCAGTTACAGAATAACTTTCTTTTAGTGTTTAACTGCTGATGTATTTCCAAACCTACCTTTAATCCCAATTTTTCATAATCCAATTCCATAATATCACCAATAACTGTTATTTAACATGAAGGAGGGGTAAATTCTTTAATCGGAGCGAACGAAGTGAGCGAAGAGCTACAAAATCATTTGATTTTGTTTAATTTCCCCTACTAAATTTTTGCAGATTAGTTTTTTAGCTTCTTCAAGATCGTAGTTCCCTAAAAGATACATCATTTTAACTAATGCAACTTCTGGAAGCATGTCTTCACATCCAATAACTCCCAGTTTTTGGAGTTCCCTTCCATTTGAATAAACGTTCATATTTACTCTTCCGTTAATTGTTTGAGTAGTCATTGCCACTAAAACATCGTTTTCTACCGCATATTTTATTCCATCAAAAATAGTTTCTGGTGTATGCCCTAAACCAGTTCCTTCAATTACGATGCCTTTGTATCCCTTATCAACATAGAATTTGAATATCTCTTTATCGATTCCGGGATAGATCTTGATTAAAGCTACTTTTTCCTCTAAATTGGTGTTTATTGATACATTTTTACCGTTTTTCTGTTTTTTTGGCTCTCTTAAATACTCTATCTCTTTTGTAAATGGATCAATCTTTGCAACAGGGATTGTATTTACAGATTTAAATGCGTCCCTTCTTGATGAATGGAGTTTTCTAACCTTTAAACCTTCATGTAAATAACAGAAAGAATCGTTCATTTCTCCATGCATTACTACATAAACTCCCTTTATAGGTTCTGTTGCAGCTTTTACCGCACTTATTAAGTTTAACGCAGAATCTGAAGAAGGTCTATCGCTACTCCTCTGAGCTCCTACCATAATTATTGGGACATCTGCATCTATCATGAAGGATAATGCCGCTGCAGTGTAGTGCATGGTGTCGGTACCATGAGCTATAACAATCCCATCTGCCCCATTTTCTATTTCTTTTTTTATTTCCTCGGCAATCATTTTCCAATATTTTGGAGTCATATTTTCGCTTAATATGTTTAATATCGCCTTACCTTTGATATTGGCAACTTCCAAAAGTTCAGGGACTGCCCTTATTAAATCATCTGCAGTAAATGCTGGATGTACTGCACCTGTTTTATAATCCACTCTTGAAGCTACAGTACCTCCAGTAGATAAAATAGAGATATTCTTTAAATTTGGATCTTTTGAAATCTTAAGTGGTGGGAGCTCATACTTTGGCTGTTCCCCTTTTTCGATAATTTCAATTTTTTTGATTTTTTCCTTTGATATTCCAACGTTATAACCATTGGTCATTTTGATTACTATCGTGTTTTCATCAAGTGAAGGCATAATTGTTCCAGTGTATTTAGTGCCCTCGGTATGAATTTCTACAAGGTCTCCAACATCCATTTTTTCACCTTTTGTATATTGAATGTGTAATATTAGCTATTTAGTTTTTAAACAGTTCCATCTAAAATTAAAAAACCATCATATTGTTTAATTTAACAAATAAAACAATTAAAATAAATTTTATTTATTATTTATTATTTCGTGTAACGTACACCACCATACATTCATAGAACAATCCATATATAACTAGTAATCAGTTAATAACCGTTAAATATTAAAACCTTAGTGTAAATAAATTTCATTAAAAAATAGTATATTTAATCATATATTTTAATTATCAACTTTAAGGTGGTTCTATGAATGTTCTTTGCATAGATATTGGGAAGGGGACTCAGGATATTTTGTACTACAACAACAAAAATATTGAAAATTCTATAAAACTTATTCTTCCATCTCCAACAACAATAATTGCAAATAAAATAAAAGGAATAAACGAAGATCTTAGAATAGATGGAAAAATAATGGGGGGAGGCCCTGTAGCTCATGCCGTTATGCAGCACATGAAAAAAGGATTTAAAGTTGAGATTTCCAAAAGTGCGGCAAGAACTATTAGGGACGATTTAGAAGAAGTAACTGCCAGGGGAATAGTCATTAAGGAAAAAATAGATAATCCAAACGTTATTTTTGGAGATTTGGACTTTGAAATGCTAAAAAATATATTCTCATCGTTTGGGGAAGAATTTAAACCAGATTTTGTATGTGTGGCATGCCAGGATCATGGTTTTGTTAAGGGACAAAGTGACAGAATTACAAGGTTTAAATACTTTGAAGAAAGGCTGAAGGAAACAGATAATCCTTATGATTTTTATTTTGATGGTAAAAACAATAAAGTAGGTTATTTTTCAAGATTCGATACAGTATTGGAAACTTTAAGGGAAAATAAATATAATGGTATTGTAATGGACAGTAAGGTAGCTTCAATTTGCGGTATTTTAAGTTATGCAAATGAAAATGATATAAAAGAGTTTGTAGGTCTCGATATTGGAAATGGCCACACGTTAGGGGTTTCAATAAAAGATGGAAAAATAAAAGGTCTTTTTGAACACCATACTAGACTTTTAACACCTGAAAAATTAAAAGAGATTGTTGAAAAGTTATCCAACGGAGCTCTGACAAATGAGGAAATATTCAATGACAAGGGTCATGGTGCAACAGTATTGGATAAAATAGAACCTGAAACAGTTTTAATTGCAGGACCAAACAGAGCATTATTTAAAAAATACGGAGAATATGCATATCCCGGTGGCGATGTGATGATTACAGGATGTGTAGGATTGTTAGAAGTGCTAAAAAAATATCGAACAAAGTGAGATATTTTATAATTTTCGATGCAACCTTTTCTAAAGGTTGCCCATGTACGATTACAGGATGTGTAGGATTGTTAGAAGTGCTAAAAGAATATCTAAAGAGAGATATTCCCTAAGTTTCGATGCAACCTTTTCTAACCAAGCTTTAAAAAAGCTTGGATGCAAACTTTGGGATCCAACACTTTTTAAAAAGGGTTGGGATGCAACCTTTTCTAAAGGTTGCCCATGTACGATTACAGGATGTGTAGGATTGTTAGAAGTGCTAAAAGAATATCTAAAGAAGTGAAGATATAATTTAAAAAGAATATTGATGATTATTATTATTAATGATTCAATTTTATGAATTTTATTTC
>NZ_AQXV01000023.1:0-15323 GCF_000376965.1 Methanothermococcus thermolithotrophicus DSM 2095
TGTCTTCTTGCACCAATCATTGGGTCGCATTTTATAATGATATACCCCAGCCCTTGTTCAGCAATTTCGTCCTTTGCCTTTAAACCTGGAGCATCACCGATAATTACTGCAGGAATATCTGAGCTACTTAAAATTTCTCTTGCTTTTTTTGGACCTGGTGCAGCTGGGTTTGGTCCTATGTAAACTATAAAATCTGGTTTTACTTCATTTACCATTTTTGTAGTTACTTCTTCCACTTGCTCTGGCCCCATCTTTGCCCCACTGCTTAAAACTATAACATCTATATCTTTTCTATCTGCCCTCTCATCCAATGCTAAGTCCACAATTGGAGACATCCCGATATTCCCACACTTGATAATTCCTACTTTCACAACCATCGTATCACCAAATATTTAATATCTCATTATATATCTTAATTTTGATATAATATTTATAAATTATTATTTAAATAACTATTATGTATATTAATTTTTTAATTGACTGTCAAAAAAATATAAATAATATTGGATGCATACATTAAATTAGAATAAATAGAATTTTAAAACTGTTTAGGGGTAAAATATGGACGATTTGGAAAGCATGATCAACGCATTAAGCGATAAAGAGCTTATAATCAGGGTGGATTTGAAACAATACTTAAAAATAGTAAAATTTAAAGTTGGATCTATTGAATTGGAAGGGGAGTTGGGAATTAGTTTTAGAAGAATAAATGAAGAAAAAAAATCTATCGAATCTCCTGAAAAAGCTGAAAAAGTTGAAATTGAAGAACAAACTATAACCGAAGAAGAGAAAAAAGTCGAAAAGGAAAAAGAAAGAGAAAATGAAACAATAACTGCTTAGATTACCTCTTACCTTTCTTTTTACCTTTGTTATTTTTCACGTTATTTAACCTATTTTTAACCATTTTTCTTTCCAAAACACTGCCGCATACTTCACATATATCTTCGTCATGGTCTATTAGGTACATTTTTTTACAGCCTTTGCAAATTTTTCTCCAGACAAACTTTCCCTTTATACCTTCAGTAATCACAGGTTTAGTTGGAATACGTAATTTTTTAGCTACATTTTGGATACCATAGTCATCAGTATAAAGTGTACCTCCTAGATCCATTGTGAGTGCAAGTACTTCAATATCACGTATGGATATAGTATCTCCTGTTTTTACGGCAGTTTCTCTTACTTTTTCGACACTTTCATTAAGGGGTTCACGTACTTTTAACTTTCCGTACTCTAAAGCTAAAGCAACAACATCTTTCTTTGATTCAACCTCTTGTATTATGCCGTTTGTAGTGTAGTGTTCACCATCTTCAATTATTGGATTATAATCGTGAATAAGAGCTGAAGCATCTAAAACCTTTATCATTAAATCACCTGAGAGAATCGAAGGTGAGCTACATCCACTGTAGCGAAGCTACAGGGATCGAAGCAAATTCCAAAGGAATTTGCTGACTCACAAAAACATTTGTTTTTGTTGAGAGTTGAATAACCTATGATTATTCAACTAATTCATAGGAATTTGTTCAATCACCTGTTCAATAACCAGTAAAACAATATAGTTGTTTGATAATTAATATTTGACTATCATAGTTTTGATAATGGTTTGATAAAACATATATACACATATGGTGGGTTATCATGAAAAAACACAGAACTAAAAAAATGAAAAACGAAAATAGGCATAAGGATAGTTCATATCTTCAAGATATTTCACTGGATTTAAGTCAGTTTAAGATGATTACAGGTATCGATATTGATACCCTTGAAAATGAGTTATTGCTAGAAATAAATAAAAATTATTGCTGTAAGGTGCCCCTAAACTATGATGTGGAATTATTGGATGAAAAAATCATTCTAAAAGAGTTTGATGACGAGCTCAGTGGGGGCAATATTTCTGAACCCTCCAAAATAAAGGCTGAATCTATAAAGTCAGGTATATTGAATTCGATTTCTTTAAATCTAGCTCAAAATTTGGTTAATAAAACCACAGGTAGAAAAACATACTATATATTCCAACCTATCCCATTAATAGGACATACTGCCTTTGGTTTGATTGATAGGGGTACGAACGTTATACAGGTTAGAGGGTTAAGTGGATGTAACATAAACTGTCCATTCTGTTCTGTTGATGAAGGAAAACATTCTAAAACACGAAAAAACGACTATTATGTTGATAAAGATTATTTAGTTGAAGAGTACAAAAAAATTGTTGAGTTCAAGGGCAACAAACACATAGAAGCTCACCTGGACGGTCAAGGAGAACCTACATTATACCATCCGTTACCAGATTTAGTTCAAGATTTAAATGAAATAAACAAAGAGGGAAATGGAATCGTGACCATGCAATCCAATGGTGTGGATTTATCGTATAAATTGGTGGATGAATTAGAAGAGGCAGGATTGCATAGAATAAATCTATCCATCAATGCATTAGATGAGAGAATGTCAAAGATGCTATCTGGTAAAAGAGATTATAAAATCGAAAAAATCTTGGAATTGGCTGAATATATAAAGAATTCAAAAATCCATCTTTTAATAGCTCCATTACTCCTGCCAAATGTAAACGATGGGGAATTTAAAAAAGTAATTGATTATGCAGTTGATTTAGAATGTAAAAATCCTCAAAATATCATAAATCCGCTAACAAAAAAGAAAAATCCTATCCTAGGGGTTCAATTGTGTTTAACATACCAGTTTGGAAGGCGAGTAAAGAAAATGAGGATTTGGGAGTTTAAAAAATTTTATGATTTACTTAAAACCTATGAAAACGAATATGAGAAAAAAGGAATTAACGTTAAGCTCAGGGTTTCATTATCTGAAGATTTTGGAAGCCATAGAAGAAAAAAACTACCATGTCCATTTAAAATAAACGAAGTTGTGAATGCAAAGGTTGTTATGGGCGGAAGAATCCAGGGAGAAGTAATAGGGGTTGCAAAAGATAGATTGATACAGATAATAAGTCCTCCAAAGGGAGGTATCAAAACCGAAGGTTTTATCCATAAGAATGAAAATAAACTTATAGGAAAAACGGTTAAAGTTAGAATCCTGAGAACAAAGGACAATGTTATAGTAGGTAGCCTTTCCAAGCAATAACACATTAAATATATTGATTAAATTTAAATATGCATAAGTTATTATTCAAATATCATTTTAAATTTTTGGAGGAACACTATGGATCTAAACGATTTAAAGTATATTGAGGAAAAATTAGGTAGAAAACCAAATGATGTTGAAGTTGGAATGTTTGAGAACCTCTGGAGTGAACACTGTGCATATAGGAGCTCTAAAAAACTTTTAAGAATGTTTGGAAAAACCATCAAGGAAAATCAAAACATTGTAGTAGGTCCAGGAGACGACGCTGCAATAATCAAAGTAGATGGTAAAACATGTATTGCAATGGCGATGGAAAGCCACAACCACCCATCATACATAGACCCATACAACGGTGCAGCTACAGGTGTTGGTGGAATTGTTAGGGATATAATTTCAATGAATGCAAAACCTATAGCATTAATGGACGCTTTGAGATTTGGAGATATTGAAGGTGAAGAAAAGGACAAAGTTAGATGGTTAATTGAAGGTGTAGTTAAGGGAATCGGGGACTACGGAAACAGAATAGGGGTCCCAACAGTTGGTGGAGAATGTGAATTTGATAAATCCTACGACTACAACAACCTTGTAAACGTTGTATGTATTGGACTTGTAAACGAAGATGAGATAATAACTGGAAGTGCAAAAGAACCAGGATTATCCTTAATATTGGTTGGAAGTACTGGAAGAGACGGTATAGGAGGAGCTTCCTTTGCTTCAAAAGACCTTACAAGCGAAAGTGAAGAAGACAGACCAAGTGTTCAAATTGGGGACGCATTCACTGAAAAATGTTTGATAGATGCTACATTAGAAGCATGTAAAACAGGAAAAATAAAAGCTATGAAGGATTTAGGGGCAGCAGGTATAACTTCATCATGTTCTGAAATGTGTTACAGTGGAGGAGTTGGGGCAGAGCTCTATTTAGAAAATGTAATTTTAAGAGAAGAAGGAATGACTCCTTATGAAATAATGGTTTCAGAAAGTCAGGAGAGAATGCTTGTAGCTGTTGAAGAAGGAAGTGAGGAAGAAGTAATTAAAATATTTGAAAAATACGAGCTCCCAGCATCTGTAATCGGTAAAACTACTGATACAAAAAAACTAGTTGCAAAGATGAATGGAGAAACCGTTGTAGATTTACCTCTTGAACTTCTCTGTGAAGCTACTTTATTGGATAGGGAAGAAAAAGAAGATTTAAAAGAAACCCCTGACAACAAAGACGAAATAAAAATGCCTGAAGACTTAAACGAAGTTCTTTTGAAGTTGTTGAAGAGTCCAAATATTAACTCAAAAGAATGGATATACCAGCAGTACGACCACGAAGTTCAGTTGAGAACTGTGGTAAAACCAGGAAAAGATGCAGCAGTTTTAAGGTTAATAGATGGTTACCCTAAAGGAATAGCCATAACAACAGACTGCAACTCCACGTACTGTAAATTAAATCCTTACGAAGGAAGCTTAAACACAGTATGTGAAAGCGTCAGGAATTTGGCAACAGTTGGGGCAAAACCTATAGGAATGCTTGACAACTTGAACTTTGGAAACCCGGAGAAACCAGAAAGGTTCTGGCAGTTAAAAGAATCTGTAAAAGGATTGGCAGATGGGGCAGAATTTTTCAACATACCTGTTGTAGGTGGAAACGTAAGTCTCTACAACGAAACGGTAATAGATGGAAAAGATTATCCAATTAACCCAACACCTACAATTAGTATAGTTGGTGTTATAGAGGATGTTGAAAAAGTTCCAGGAGTATTTAAAAAAGCTGGAGAAGGGGATATTTTAATCATCACAAACGAAACCAAGGATGAAATGGGCGGAAGTGAGTACTACAAAGTAATTCATAATACGGAAGAAGGAATAGTTCCAAAAGTGGATTTAGAGAAAGAAAAACAGATTTACGAAAAAGTGGTGGAGTTAATAAACAAAGGTTTAATTAATGAAGCTGTTGACTGTTCAAAAGGTGGTTTAGCCGTAGCTCTTGCAAAAATGTGCATAAGCAACAACATCGGTGCAAAGTTAGAGCTCGCGGATTACAACAAGAACAACTTAAGAGAAGATGTCCTCCTATTCTCCGAAACATCCGGAAGAATCATACTTGCAGTAAGTGAAGAAAACGCAGAAGAAGTTTTAAAAGAAACTGGTGGATACATTATTGGAAAAATCCACGG
This sequence comes from Methanothermococcus thermolithotrophicus DSM 2095, assembly GCF_000376965.1. Lineage (NCBI taxonomy): Archaea > Methanobacteriati > Methanobacteriota > Methanococci > Methanococcales > Methanococcaceae > Methanothermococcus > Methanothermococcus thermolithotrophicus. The sequence continues at coordinate 5,253 of NZ_AQXV01000023.1, forward strand.
TGAAAAATTAAAAATAAAACTAAATGGCGAAAAAATAATTAAATTAAAAGTTAAAAAACTATCTAAAGCATATAAAAATGCATTTTCAGAAATGATGGGAGAACTTGAATAAAACTTGAATAAATCTTCTTTTTTATTTTTTTAAATTTAATTTACAAAAAAGTTGCATCAAAATAAATAAAAAAACATCCTCAGTTACCCCAGGTCTCATCATATACAGCATCAGCAGGGATGACTCTCATCATTGGATGTTTTTGCTTTTGATATAGATAATAAATTATTAAACAATCTTAAACATAACTAATCTAAATAATATTTAATTCAATATATAGTTATGGTTACCAGAGATTTCCGTTTAAGTGGCTCTTGATTCTGTCATTTGTTGAACTGTATATCCTACCTATTTTTACCTTATAAATCCCATTATCTATTTTTTCTTTATTCTTTATCGTGAAATTAATATGTAATTTCTTTAAATATGCTACAAACTCGGCTATATCTTCCTCACTATCCATGAATATTTCAAAATCTTCTGAAATTGTTCCGCCTTGTGAAACTTTTTTTATGCTGTTGACCATTGGATACAGTATAGACTTTCCTAAGTCAAGTGCCCTTCTTTCCATTTCTTCTTCATTTTCTCCAAATTCAAAAGATTGATACCCCTCCCTAACGATCCTGCTAAACATAAAGTCAATTCCTAAGTCATACATATATTCAAATGCTACTGATAAATCGTTACATTGAGTATAGTGGGTAGTGTATTTTATAGGTTCAACAGCCATATCTGGATCTTTTAATACTACCCCCTCCCTTTGCTCATTGCTCAATGTTTCAATTAATTCTCTAACCTTTTCATGAGCTCCTTCTTTATCAAATATTCCAAGAGGTTTTACATAAGGAATATTATACTTTTTAAGCATTTTTTCCTTTTCATTAATTGAAAGTGGGTTATTTGTTTCTTTATTTCTTATGTCAAAAATATAGAATCCTAAGTTTTCGTATTCGTTATTACTCAATTCTTTATCAACTTCTGGATAGTAGTGGGATACGTAAGGATTGTTTAAACCTACCATTTCCCCACAAAGCATTAAATCAGGATAATCATCCAATATTTTTATACTATTTGATAGAAATTTTGAAACTTTTTTTGTTGTAAATGGGCAGATCTTTCCTCCCCTTGTAATTGCAATTACCTCATCATTTATATTGGCTATTCTAATGTTATAACCGTCTAACTTCTCCTCTACAACAATTTTATCTATAAAGTACTTTTTTAATGTGGGATACAAAGTCATGGCTCTTCTAATTTTTGGATAACCCATGATGTACTCAATATTATCATTTAAAAATACGATGGTGCCCCTTTCAATATGTTTTAATTTCTTTTTGAATGACAATATTTTGGTGCCTTTATACTCGTCTGTTGTTATTATCTTTCTCATAAAGCCTTTTTTTAAATCTTCTTCGCTTATTTTCAACCTTTCTGAAATTTTTGAAATAAATTTATCAGAATCACAACAGCTTATATCTTCCATAAAAAATCACATTTTAATTTTTTAATTTTTTTAGAAAGCTTACTACAAAATAGCATGTTTAAAGGATTTCCTAACTTTCCATGGTAGTTTAATTTGTTGGATTTCTTTAAAGTTTTTAAAAACTCTTTGGGATTGTCAATATCAAAATCGTCTATAATCATGTAGCTATTTCCTATTTCCCATGGAAAATGAGAATCGCTTCCAACTCCCATTAACATTTTGTTTTTCTTTGCATATTCGTATGCCCGTTCGTTAGGTTGGTTGTCAATACATCTACTGTTAAAAATTTCAACTATGTCAATTTTCTTTGTAAATTCGGGATCATTTAAATTATTAAACTTACACAAAGATCTTTTCCTTTTTATATCAAACGGATGGGGAAGATAGATAAGGCCTCCTTGTTCCTTTACTTTATCAAATGCCTCAAAAATATCCTTTTCGTTTATCTGCTCGTTTAAGAACATTCCAATAAATTCGCCTCTCTCTGTTGCAATTTCTTCCCCTGGAATTCCAAAATCCACCTTTGTTAGTATGTTGTGGTCTGCTATAACTGGTATGATTTCTTTTTTTAAACAAACTTTTCTTAAAATATTTATTGGATTTATGGAGCATTTGGAGGATATGGTGTGGACATGCATGTCTATTTTCATTGAATATTCACCGGGATTATATCTATAATACTATATTTATTAATTAACAGTTATAAATTTTAGTTGAACTTCTCTTTTATTTTTTCTACATTTTCATATACCTTATTTAAAAATTTATCTTCAAATTTAAATTTTTTGTTTTCCATTAAAATACTGCCCTCAACTATAACTGTATCAACATCATTACCATTTGCAGAATAAACAATATTGGATTTTATATTGTTAACAGGTCTTAAATGTGGTGCATTAAGGTCTATCAATACGATATCGTTGTTTTCAGATCCTAGTATGTCGCTATTAAATGCCATTTTTAAAACTGCATCTATGTCCCCAACTGTTGGGTCCCATCTATGTGCTTTGTGTAGTAATGCCGTTACTTTCATTTCCTCTAAGATATCTAAGTTGTTGTTACTTGCAGGACCGTCGGTTCCAATAGAAACATTTACCCCTTCATTTAGCATTTCAACAAGGGGCATAACTCCACCACTTGCCAACTTCATGTTGCTTGTTGGGCAGTGGGAAACTTTTGCATCATGTTTTGCCAGTTTTCTAACTTCATCCTTTGTAATCCATACACAGTGAGCTCCTATAACATTTTTATCCAAAACCCCTATTTTTTCTAAATATTCTATTGGACGGGTTTTTAAATTATTTTCCATTTCAACAACTTCATACCTTGTTTCAGATAAATGAGTATGTAATAAGGTATTGTAATCGTCAGCCATTTCCTTACATTTTAAATAGGTTTCATCTGAGCAAGTGTATGGAGCATGTGGTGCGATTGCAGGTTTAACTAGATTTTCATCATTATGCTTTGAAATAAAATCTTCTGCCATTTTTAAGAGTTTATCAAGGCTTTTATTTTCAGGTGTTCCAAAATCGATTATTGGAAAGCCGATAACTCCTTTTAATCCAATTTCTTTTGTAGCCTTTAAAATCTCCTCTGAAAAAAAGTACATTTCATTAAATGTCGTAACTCCAAACCTTAGCATCTCTAGACATCCTAAGATGGAGCCATAATAAACATCTTCTTTAGTTAATTTTGCTTCATTTGGCCATATCTTTTCATTTAGCCAATTCTGTAAAATCATATCGTCTGCAATTCCCCTTAAAAGTGTCATTGGAATATGGGTGTGTGTATTGACCAATCCCGGTATAGCACATTTATTTCTTCCGTCTATGATTTTAAGGTCTTTTCTGTTTAAATTTTTTTTCTCAACAAGATTTTTGCCTATTGTTTTATTTGTTTTTGGTTTGTTATCAGTTTCTACTTTTTCTATTAAAATATCGCAGTTTCTATAGGTCTTTAAATCGTTATCAACCACATATGAAAGGTTTTCTATTAAAATCATGTTGCTCATATGTATCTAGTCCTCCTTCCTTAAATATATAAAAACAGAATATTCATTACCTTCTTCATCAATGGCACTTGTTTCTCTCCTTATGTAGTAAATGCCTTCATCTTCGTAATCATCAAATATTTTTAATTCATCCTCAGTTATACCAAATAAAATAATCCCTTCAATAAATTTGTTTTTCTTTTCCCTTGCACCGTAGTAACCAATACTATCATCAAAAAACTTTTCAAATCCAAAAACTTTTCCTTTTTTCATTTTTGGAACCCTATTTATTAACTCCTTTAATCTCTCTTCTTTCATCAATTCTCCATATGCAAATACGTTAAATCCAACCTCTAAAGCTTTAACCTTCATTTTATCCCTTATTTTTATTAAAAGAATCTATCCAAAGTCACCTGTTTATCCAAGTTTTTAAGTTCATCTTTTGATATGCCTAAGGATTCCATGATTCTCAATACAGGCGGTAAAACTTGATTTTCAATGTAATAGTTTATATCGTAGTCCTTTGCATCTTCAGGTGAAAAAGCCCTTTCACTTATTGATTTATTTCCACTCGTTATTATATACTCTAGAACGTCTCCGACTTTTAGCCTGCCTTTCTTTTTAATTATTTTTTTGGCAACTTCAACATGTGGTGATGTGGTTTTATACTCGTCTATATTCTTTGTCAGCTGCGTGTATATTATCAAGTCTTTTTTATCTACTTTTCCATTTCTTAAATCGTTTATAACGTCCTGAATTACCTTTTTGGCTTTTTCAACATCTCCTTCTTTGAGTAAGGTTTCTAAAACTCTTCTTTGGGTTTTTTTAGCAATGTTAGACCAATCCCTTCTAACGAATTCCAAACCTTTAATTGTTATTTTATCCCTTTCATCAATTAATGCATACCTTTTTTTTGTGATAAATATGCCTCTTTTATAGTACCCCTCAAACTCTAATTCCATACTTTCCGGGAGTTTTTGGTTTATAATTTCTAAAAATTCATAGGTTTTATTTATCAATTCATCTTTATTTTTGGTCGTATTGTTATTTTTTAATTTTGAATAAAATCCATCGGTGTCTGCGTATATTACTTCAAACCCAAATTTTTCAGCTTCATCCATGGTTTTTTGAATGTAGTTTCTTCCAAGATATGTTATGACTTCTGCACATTCCTTTGAGTACCATCTTGCCCTTGGAAAGGCTAAGTAACCATAGATTGAGTTTGCCAAAACCTTCAAAGATTTCTGTTCGTAATTCAGTAGGTCATAATACTCGTCGGTAGATTTTGTATCCTCATCCATAACCTTCGGATTTTCCGTATCCAATAAAATTTTATCCTGCTTGGATTTCAAAATCGTTTTAATTTTCTTTCTCCTTTCAATTAAATCCTTTAATGTTTTTGGAATAATACCTATTCTTTTTTTACAAAACCAATGACCAAGTATTTTTTCAGCTTCATGTTCGCAGCACTTACAATCGATGGTATCTGGACTTATGTTATGGCTAATTATTATGGACGGGTAAAGGCTTTTGAAATCCATTGAAACTATGCTGTCGTGAATCCCCTTTATAGGTTCCTTTACATAGCCCCCTTCATACCTTTCTCTTATCCTTCTTAGATATTCTCTGTTTGAAGGTTTATTTGGTGCTATAAAATTGTTTTTAAATGAGTTTTTTAACAGAAGATATTCCACCATCTGACTACTGCTCATTCTGCTTATTTCAAATAACGTCTGATTTACGATTCTTGAAAACATTATTTCTAAAGGTAAGAAATATTCTCCAATTTTATAGGTATAATATGCATCTTGAAAGGAGTATTCCACCAAGGTTTCATTTTTTTCATTCCAGATGCGGGCTATATTTGAATGCCCAACTTCCAACTTATTTATTCCAAAGAGCTCGAAAGTCACATCCTCCAACTTGTATCTAGCTAAGTTCAAAAGTTTCCTTGCGATGGGATATAGATCGATATGAACCCTTCCTGGTATGTAGCTCCTTAAGTGCATCCCACCCTTTGAAATCTTTATGTCCTCGTTGTTAATTGAATAATAAAGTTGTTTATTTTCTTCGCAAACTTGATTTGAAGGGGACTTTCCCAAATTAACATCTATTCCAAGGTATTTTGCCCTTTTCTTTAAATATGGAAAATCAAAGTTATCCCCATTGTATGTGTATATTATATCGTAGTTTCTAAGTGTTTCAATTGTTTTTTTAATTAGTTCCTTTTCATCCTCTACGAGCTCGACGTATTCATGTTCAAAGGATTTATATGTTATAACTTTTCTCAAATCTGAACAAAAACTAGTCATTAAAATTGGATCCTTCTCTGGGTCAGGTTCTCCCCCTTCACAATAAACTTCCATGTCAAAGGAAATTGCCTTTAACTTTGGTATATTGTTATTAATTATTTTTTTATTTTTAAAATCAAAGTAGGCAGTTGGAACTATGCCGCTGTCAATTAGGTATCGCTTTGTAAATGGTATGTCGTGTTCGTATATTACCCCAATCTCCTTCAGGGCCCTAAGTTTTGGAACATCCTTTGGATATTTTACGATTATTTTGCACAATTCTTTTTCAACTATCCTATCCATACTGTCGTTAATATCCTTTAAAATAGTTTTTTTTACAATTTCTATGTTTTCCACAAGATCAGAAAGTTCTTTTTCTTTTAAAAAACTTTTTATATCATTTATATCTGCATCAACATAAAAATACGGTTTAAAATCTTTTTCTTTTAAAACTTGACGAAAACTCTTCGAGTTTTCGTAAGTCTCGACGAAACCTTCGGTTTCGTGAGTCAGCGAATTTTTTGAAATTCGCTTCGACAGCAAATCCTTCGGATTTGCTTCGATGTGTTGTAGGGGTCGGCACATTTCATTGATTAAGTACAAATACAGGCATTTTTCTTCTGAGCTGTAGTTTAGGTCTATAAGGACATCCATGATAACACCAAATGAAGGATTAAATTTATATATTGGCAAAAGTTGCAATATATTTAAATTATATGCTTTTCAACATGTATTGATTATTTATATGTCACTTATTATTATATATTATTCTAATAAGAAATACGTTCATCCCATCAAAAAATTACAAGAAATATTTAAGCTATATCGTTTTATATTTTGTTATTGGCCTATTTTATCAAGTAACTGAAACTTATGAAAACTTCGGTTTTCATATATTTATGGCATAGACGAAACATTATAGCATAGGATTAACGGTTTTTCGTTTAATATTTTTAAAAGCACAAATCCTTCGGATTTGCTGATTTACTCACTTCGTTCGTAAAATACACAAATCATAGATTTGCTAATTTACTCGCTTCGCTCGTAAAAGGTGATAATATGAAATTAAAAGGTAAGGTTCATATTTTTGGAGATGACGTTGATACAGATGCAATAATTCCAGGAGCTTATTTAAAAACTACAGATGTTTATGAGCTCGCCTCACATTGCATGGCAGGGATTGATGAAGACTTCCCAAAAAGAGTTAATGAAGGAGATTTAATAGTGGCTGGAGAGAACTTTGGATGTGGGAGCTCAAGAGAACAGGCACCAATTTCCATTAAGTACTGTGGAATTAAGGCCATTGTAGCTGAGAGTTTTGCAAGGATATTTTATAGAAACTGTATAAATATAGGTTTAATCCCTATCGTATGCAAAGGAATAAAAAAACACGTTGAAGATGGATATACTATCGAGATAGATTTAGAAAACGAGGAAATAAAAATTGAAGATACAGAAGGGACAATAATTAAGAAAATCAAATGTAGCGCTCCTAAAGGTTTGGCGTGTGATATATTAAGTGCAGGAGGGCTTGTTAACTACGCTAAACAAAAAGAATTAAAGTAATTTTATTTTTTTAACTTTACATTTGGATGATGTGTAAAATTGATTAAGGTGATGTTAATGAGATTGGCTATTTTAGATTATGACAGATGTCAGCCAAGAAGGTGTTCTTTGGAATGTATGAAGTACTGTCCAGGAGTTAGGATGGGTGAAGAAACTATAGTTATGGATGAAAGTCTTGGGAAACCAATAATCTCAGAAGAGCTCTGTGGTGGATGTGGTATCTGTACTAAAAGATGTCCATTTGAAGCTATCAATATTATTGGATTACCTGAGGAACTAACAGATGATAAAATAGTACATTCCTATGGTAAAAATAGGTTCAGGCTTTATGGTTTGATAACTCCTAGAGATGGTGTAGTTGGTATATTAGGTCCTAACGGTGTAGGTAAATCTACAATATTGAAAATTTTAAGCGGTGAATTGATACCTAACTTGAATAAGTTGGATGAAGAGGTTTCCTACGATAAGGTTAAGGAGTACTTTGCAGGTACTGAATTGCAGAGTTACTTTGAAGAATTGAGAAACAAAGGAATTAAACCTGTTCACAAACCACAGTATATCGATGCTCTTCCAAAGGTTGTTAAGGGAAAAGTAGGAGATTTATTAAAAAAGGTAGATGAAAAAGGACTCTTTGATGAAATAGTAACTAAGTTGGAATTGAATAAACTGTTGGACAGAGAGCTCGATCAACTTAGTGGTGGTGAGCTCCAGAGAGTGGCAATTGCAGCTGCATGTTTAAAAGAAGGAGACATTTACTACTTTGACGAACCTACATCATGGCTTGATGTTAAGCAGAGGTTCAATGTTGCAAAAGTTATAAGAGATATCGGTGAAAATAAAAAGGTCGTTGCAGTTGAACACGATTTAATTGTTTTAGACTATCTTTCAGATTATATTCATATTGTATATGGTACCCCTTCAGCCTATGGGGTTGTAGCTCATCCAAGGGGAACAAGGGTAGGTATAAACACGTATTTGGATGGATTTTTAAAGGAAGAAAACATAAGGTTCAGAAAGAATCCAATCGTATTTGAAAAGAGACCACCTATAGACCATTCAAACAGACCTTTGCTTTTAAACTATTCAAAAGTTTCAAAGACCTTGGGAGATTTCAAATTAACTGTAGAAGGTGGAGAAATATATAAAGGAGAAGTTGTTGGTATCCTTGGTCCAAATGGTATAGGTAAAACTACATTTGTTAAACTGCTTGCAAAAGTTGTTGAGCCTGATGAAGGAAGTATTTCAGGGGATGATGTAAAAGTTTCATACAAACCACAGTACATAGTCTCTGATTATGATGGTACAGTTGAGGATTTACTGAGGTCTATAACCAACATAAACACTTCATTCTATAAATCAGAAATAATTAAACCATTAAGTTTAGAAAAGATAATGGATTTCAATATTAAAGACCTCTCAGGTGGGGAATTACAAAGGGTTGCCATTGCAGCATGCTTAAGTAGGGATGCAGATATATACCTTATAGACGAACCTTCGGCATTTTTAGACGTTGAACAGCGTTTAAGTGTTTCAAGAGTTATCAGAAGAATGGCAGACGAAAAAGAAGCTGCAATGCTTGTAGTTGACCACGATATATTATTCCAAGATTACATTTCAGATAGATTTATAGTATTTAGTGGTGAGCCAGGAATTTGGGGAGAAGGTTCTGCCCCACTGAAGAAAAGAGATGGAGCAAATAAGTTTTTAAAAGAAATGAATATCACATTTAGAAGGGACCCAGATACTGGAAGACCAAGGGTTAACAAGGAAGGAAGCCAAAGAGATTTGCATCAAAAGGAAATTGGGGAATACTACTACGTGGATGAATAGATATAAAATGAGGATTAAATATTTTCAATTAATTGGTAATACTACGGAGCTCGATAAATTGAATAACTTAAATATAAATTTGATGTGTTGGTAGAGCTCAGCAAAAAACATTGGAATTACTAGATAAAAAAACTTTAATATATATCTCCAACCCCTTTATAAATCGAAGCAAATCTCGATTTGCTGTCGAAGCGAATCCAAGGGATTCGCTGATCGAGACAAATTTCAAGGAAATTTGTCGATTCACAAAAACCAAAGGTTTTTGTCGAGAGGTGTTGGATTGAACAAAATCCCTTCGGGATTTTGTAGCTCTTCGTTCGCTTCGCTCACTCCGATCCCCAAATCTGATACCTACTCAACGAAGTTGAGTAGGTATATTTTAGGAGTAGATTTAAGTTTGTTATATCCGACAATATAAATCTATAAATATTTATTTTAATCCATTTAAAAAAGTTGCAAATATTTGCAACTTTTTTGTTTTTGAATACATCTTCTTAAAATAGTTCTTTCTTAGATTAAGATTAATATATAAGGTTTAATGCCATGAAACCATTGTTACAACCGTTTCAAATGGAAAGGTATATATATCAAAAATGTCGAAGGTATTATCGTGAAAGAATTAAAAAGTCAAAAGTCAAAATAAGGTTGAATATAAAAACTAAAAAATCAAAGGGTGAATATATATGGCTATGAGTTTAAAGAAAATTGGTGCAATTGCAGTTGGAGGGGCTATGGTAGCTTCCGCATTAGCAAGTGGTGTAATGGCAGCAACCACATCAGGAGATGTTGCAGGATTTATGAAAAATGCTATTAAAGAAGATGGAACACCAAACGTAGATATTGTAGTTGGTTCAGGAGC
>NZ_AQXV01000024.1:0-17447 GCF_000376965.1 Methanothermococcus thermolithotrophicus DSM 2095
ACAAACTACAATGTATGTATTGGATGTGGAAAATGTATAAAGGCATGTCCAAATGAAGGTAGGGATGTTAAAGAAGAAGGATTTATGGTGTATGTTGGAGGTAAGACCGGAAGGGAGGTAATAGAAGGAGTAAGCATGAAATTAATGAGTGTTGAAGAGATACTCAATTTAATAGATAAGGTATTGATAGTATACCACAAATACGCTAAAAAACCACAAAGAGAAAGATTGGCCGCAGTTATGGCAAGGATTGGAAAAGGAAAGTTCTTAGAAGAAGTTAAAGAACTTATGGAACAAAATTAAATATTTATTCATATTTTTTAATTTAAACTACTGTTTTTTTAACCATTCTTTTACACCCATATACCAATCGTCCAAAAGTTTTTCCATGATATCCTTAACTTTTTCAAATTCTACAGGTCGGTATATGTATTTATATCCAAAAGTCTCTGTTACTTTTTCTCTCTCTACCAATCCACAGTTTATTAAGCTTCTTAAACCTTTCTGCACCGTTGTTCTGTCTCGTCCAATTTTTTTGGCTATTTCATTTACTGGAGCTTCCTCAAGATTTAGGAGCTCAAAGTATATTCTAATCTCTATTTCTTGCAGGCCCAAAATACATCTCATTAAATCCTCTATTGTGAATTTCTGCATTCTAGCTACTATTAAGTTATTCATTAAATCCCTCCAATATTTTACTAAAATATTATTTTATAGGGTGGATAAAATTACAAAAAACTGTTTCATTCTATTGGAAACCTTAAAAGTGCTCCCACGCCTCCCAACGCCTTTAACTGCTTTCCGGCATCATGTTCGGTAGATATAATTACAACTTTTCCGCCTATATTTTCAACTGAGTTCATTAGGTCTTCAACAGCCCTTCTATTTTTTCTTATAAACTCGTCTGTAACTAAAAGGGTTTCAATTGCAGAATAGTTCATGGCATTTTTAACATCCTCGATACCATAGGATGCAAGTCCTTTTTTTGAAATTTCTTCCAAGAGTTTATTTACGAGTTGTGTTTCCTTGCTAACTCTTGCTTCTCCATATATTCTGTCAATTATCCCTGATTTTAAAATCTCGCTTAATCCGAGTCTTCCAGTATGATTTGTAGATTCAACAACCACCCTTGGAACTAAATCCCTATGCTTTTCAGATAGGTACTTTTGAAAGTTGTTTTTTCCAAATCCAGGACCTGCAACAAGGATTTTACCTTCAAATTCAGATATTGCGTTTACTATTTCATGATAGTAATTAAGTTTAGCCTGTTCATTCTGTTTATAGTCCAATTTTTTTGATACTCCTGATTTTATACTTACTAGTTCTTTTATTCCGTACTCTCTGACTAAAAATATATCAGCCTCACTATCATCCATAATTACTACCACAACTTTTGGTTTCTTTGAAGAATTCTCTGCATCTTTTAATCTCTCTAAATCCCACTTTTTCCAGTTCTTTTGAATTGAAACGTCCGTAAATGGTTCTATATCTATTGTATGATATGAACCAATTGGAATATCATCTGGAGCGTGAATTATCTTACCGCTGACTCTTAATCTATTGGTATCTTCGTGAAAATTTACCTTTTCAACTTTAATTCCTAGGAATACCTTTTTTTTAGCTCCCCTGTCTGCCCTTAACTTATCTCCCTTATCTTCAACTCTTCTTTCTGTAACTGCAGATACTACGTTGTATTTTCCGATAATGTGTGATAGGTGCCATAGATCATCAAGGTTTTCTGGCATCACCTTTATTATATTTTTTTCAGGAATTTCTTTAAGTATTCTCATATTATCCCTTATTTTCAGATGGATAGATGTTAATATCCCCATTTTCGAGGATGTTTATTATAAAAGGTTCCTTAACAATCCTATTTTCAATATATTTTTTCGCATTTTTATTGATAAATTCTATTACCTCTAATGCATTGTAGTTTACGTGGATGTTCTTTTCATCAGACTTCGTGAATACCATCTCTGGAATTTCCAGGACATCAGTGCCTGGGCTAACTTCTATCTTTAATGGAGCTATAATGTTACAATATATCCTCAAAGTGTTTTTTGCCTTCTCTACGTTTTCCCGGGCCCGCTTCTCTATCATACTTATGTTTGCCCGACTTGTGCCCATAACTTTTGCAATTTCATCTTGGGTGTATCCCTTTTTCCTCAATTCTAAAATTTTAATCTGAATATCTGTTAAAAACGAATCCATAGTGTCCCACCTTATATTTTTAAACAATTAAACAAGTTATATATGGAAACCTATATTATTTGTACAATAAAGTCATTCTAAAACACATATATTTATTTAAATTTTTTTAGTTTTGGATAATATTATATTAATTTAAATATATTATATTAATACTTATAATTGAGGTAGGAGTATACTGGATCTCGATGAAAACCTTTAATCTCTGATTTGTTAGGTTCCCTTGGATTTGCTCTGATTTCAATAAAAAATAATAAAATAAATATGAGCAATAGTAAGGGATAAAATATTGGTTCTTATCTGCCTAATTGGGCATGAGCTCTGGCTAGATGACCTACTGATAGAGCTCCTATTAAAGATAGTTCTCCAGCTAAAACTGTTGCACCAACTATTTCGGCGAACTTCAATGCCTTATCTCCACCATGGCATCCCAACAGTTCTAAACATTCCTTCTGAGTTTCTACCCTTGTACCCCCTCCAACGGTTCCAACCGGTACGTCAGGAAGTGTAACTGAGAAATAAACTCCATCTTCGGTACATTCTGCAACAGTTATTCCTAAACTACCTTCAACTATATGGGCTTCGTCCTGGCCAGTTGCCAAAAACAGAGCTCCTATTATATTTGCATAGTGTGCATTGAAACCCATTGAATTACTTATTGCAGAACCTATTAGGTTTTTGTACATATTTACCTGTTCGATCGCCTTTGATGTTGTTTTTAAGTATTTTTTTATCTCTTCTTCTTTTAAAAATACCTCTGCGATTATACTTTTTCCCCTACCTTCTATTAAGTTTATTCCAGCAGGTTTTTTGTCCACACAGGCATTCCCACTTAATGCCACAGTATGGATGTTTATATTTTCCTTTTTAAGTTCTTCTTCAATGAAATTACAGGCTTTTTCTGTGGCAATTGTCACCATGTTCATGCCCATGGCATCCCCGGTTTTATAAACAAACCTTGGATATACATATCTTCCAACTATTAAAATTGGATTTATGTCTATTAATTTACCATGTCTGGTGGTACTTTCTGCAACTTCTTTTATTCTTTGGAAGTTTTCTTTTATCCACTCCTTTAGTTTAACCGCATCAATTACAGATTCTGTTTTTATAACTGGAGCTCTGGTCATCTTGTCATCTATCACTCTAACCGTTACTCCCCCACATTTTGTTACAATACTGCACCCCCTGTTTACAGAAGCTACAAGAGCTCCCTCTGTTGTAGCTAGGGGCACATAAAACTCTCCGTTTGCATATTTTCCATTTATCTTTAAGGGACCTGCAAAGCCAAGCGGAATCTGAACTGCCCCAATCATGTTTTCAATGTTCTTCTTCATGGCTTCTTTTTCATCGATAGTATAGTGCCCAATGTGTTTGGTTTCCACTTGGGAGATTTTTTCAATGTATTTTCTTCTTAACTCAATGGCTTCTTTTTCCCCTACAAGGTCATCCAGTTGATATGGTTTTATTTCTTTTTTTAAAAGTTTTTCAAGTATTTCGTTATTTCCTTTTTCCATTTTTCCACCACATAGAGTTTGTTAAATCATCCTTGGAAACACAATGAGAGTAGTTAACAAAATCATGAATTATTCTCTTTGCGAATGCCTTTGAAAAATCCTCCAATACTTTTTCCGGATCTTTGCAATTTAACATTCTTAAAGCCTTTTGGAGTTCCCTTTCCCTTATATCCTCAATGTAGCTGTTAAAGTCTTTTACTATATCTTCGACCTTCATCTTTTCGAGCTGAGATATTAGGAGCTCATACTCCTCTTCAATAATTTTTTCAACCTTCGGAATTTCACTTTTTCTTTTTTTCAGATTTTCATCTGAAACAAGCCTTAAATCATCAATCGTGTAAAGTTTTATATTGTCTAGTTCCTTAACATCATCTTTAACATCCCTTGGATTGGCAATATCTACAATTACCTTTTCCCCCACATCTTCAAGGTCCTTCTTTTCCAATATGTAGTGTGGTGAAGCTGTGGCACATATTACAATGTCGCTGAAGTTAATGGCTTCTTTAAGCTTGTCGAAATGCACTGCCATACCTTTTAACTCTTTTGAAAGACGTTCTGCCCGTTCATAGGTTCTATTTGCCACTATGATAGCTTTAATGTTTTTTTCAATCAGTGCCTTTGCAACAAGTGTGCCGATTTCCCCTGCCCCTACCAGCAATACTTTTTTTCCACAGAGTCCAACGGTTTTTTCCACGAGCTCAACTGCAGCACTTCCTATCGATACTCCGCCTTCATTTATTTTTGTTTCCTTTCTAACCCTCTGTCCAACATGAATGCTTTTTAACAAAATGTTGTCCAGATATTTTGTAGTTTTTTTAAGTTCTCTAGCTTTAATGTAACTTTTTTTTATTTGGCCAAGAATCTGGTCCTCACCTACTATCATGGATTCAAGACCACAAGATACTCTTAAAAGGTGAATTATGGCTTCTTTTCCAGTTAAGGTATCAAAATATTTAAAATCCTCGACTAGCTTTTCTTCCTCTTTTTTATCGATACAATAGTTATCAAAATAGACCTCTATTCTGTTACAGGTCTGAATTAAAACACATTTATCGTATTTTTTATAAAATTCCTCTTCATCGAATCTCATCTTTTCAAGTAGGGGAATGGAGTATTTTTTATAATCAGCTTTGAACAGTAGCATACCTTCACCTATACCTCTCAATCAGCTTTAGGAGCTCTTCTCTGAATCTTTCGTTGTCGAATATTTTTTCAAGAATTTCCTTCCTAACCCTCTGATCAGAAATTGAATTTATGTTTTTCAAAAAATCCCGTACTGAGCTCTGAAGAATTAACTGGTCCTCATGATGTGTTAAGTAATTTTCAACAAGTTTTCGTACTTCTCTGGCTATTAATGGACTTTTTCCCTTGGTGTAAATGGCAAAAGACACGTCATCAATCTCACAATAGGCAGGTATAATTAGATTGATATCGTCCTCAAATGTGGAAGAATTAACGAGTTTTCTTAGATCCCTTGCAATTTTAACAATTCTTTCGTTGTTTGCTTTATCTATTGCAGTTACAATAATATCATAATTCTTAATTATATTATATAATTCTTTATAACTTAAGCTGTTTACATCGCAGTTTATAAATTCAACTTTTTCGTATTCCTTTTCTATATCGATTACATCCTTTGAATAAACGGTTATACTGGCACCAGATTTCAATAACTTTTTGACTCTTCTTTTTCCAACGTTTCCAAATCCAAAAACTAGGGCCTTATATCCTTCTAAATTAACAAAAATTGGTATCATGTTGCTCACGTATTTAGTAGAGTTAATGCATGGTTTTTAACATACTATTGTATATCCTATCGATTTTTTCAGCAGTATTTTCCCATGAAAAGTTTTTGGAAAATTCCTTACCGTTCTTACCTATTTTTTTTCTTAATTCATTATTGTTTATTAATATTTCTATTTTTTTTCTTAATTCATCAGGATTATTTGGCGGAACTAAAAATCCGTTGTATTCATCTTTTATTAATTCAGGAATTCCTCCAACCTTCGTGCCTATAACTGGTTTTCCACATGCCATAGCTTCAAGTAAAACCATGCCCAAACCTTCGGATATTGACGGGAGAACTAAAAAACTGCAGTTTCTGATATATTCGGCTGTTTCGTTCTGATTCTTCTTACCTAAGAGTTTGATGTTTTCAATACCCTCGTTGTTAATCTTATCTGAAAAATTTTTAAAGAGCTCCCCATCCCCTATTAATATAAATTCAAAATCCAAATCTTTAACACTCTCAATTAAAATTTCAATCCCCTTCTGCTTTACAAAAGAACCTACAAACAACCCGTAATTTTTATCATTTCCATTTTCGTAAAATAAATCAGTATCTACTCCATTATATACTACATCTATTTTTTTAGTTTTACAAGTGCATTTGCTTTTAATCAGCTCGTTTTTTAAGTAGTTGCTGACACATACCAAATTGTCACAATTTTTAACTGCATAATTAAAAAAATATTTTCCTACGGGGTTTTTAGATAATCTTAAAACATCACTACCGTGTAGGGTTAAAATATGGGGAATATCAAATTTTTTACTTAAAAAAGCACCTAAAAAGCCTTGAGGAAATGCATAGTGGCTGTGTATTAAGTCTATACCTTCATTTTTAATTATCTTTTTTCCAAGCTGATAACCTTTGGTAAAATAGCTTGGACCGCGGATTTTAGAGATATACGGAACTTCATAAACATAGACATTGTCAAAATAATACTTATTAAATTCATCTTCAGAGTGGGTATTGCCCTCACTCTTATAGTTTAGAATATGAAATTCGTAATCTCCAATTTTATTTAGGTTTTTTATTAAATTTTCAACGTGAATAGTTATTCCGCCCATATATGGATGATAAATAGTTGGCATCAAAATCTTCACTGTATCACCGAATGAAATGAGGTGAGCTACAAAATCCCGGTAGGGATTTTGTTCAATCACCGAGTGTAACGAGGTGAGCTATGAAAATCATGAAGTGATTTTCATCCAATCACAGGAAATAAAAAAATTAATGTAAAGTGTTTCGCTATAATTAATATATGAATTATTTAACATGGAGTCCTTCCTTCCATTTAACAAATAGGTAGTATTTTTGAGGCTCTTTTAACTCCCCCTCAATTCTCTTTGCTATGGCATCTATAATGTTTTTATGTACTCTTTCTTCAAAATCCTTGAAACTTTCGAAAGGTTTTACTTCCCTTTCCTCAATGATTTTCCACATGGATGTTTTTCCAATCCCAGGAATAAGTTGAAGGGAATGCAGTCTTGAGGTTATTGGGCCACATTCATTTAGGAATTTTATGAATCTATCTTCATCCTGTTTAACAGCTTCTTTTATTACATAAAGTAGTTCTGTTTTTGCAGTTGGTGTTAGTTCATTATATTTTAACATTCTTGAGACGTGGTCTACTTTATCTCGTTTCCCCTTCCCTATATAGACTTTTTCGGCCAATTCGGCAGAAACTTCATCTTTAAATACTAATTCCATGAGTACAAATTGTTTTTCACCAAACGCCTGCCCAATAGGCTTTCGTTGGTGAATTGGTCTTTTATCATCAGAATACCCGTACTCAAGATAGTCTAGAATATAGGCATAATCTTCAAATTCCATCTTCTTTTTACGGGCAGTGGTTCTCATAATTACACCTTGTATATTTAATATTTGTAAATTAATTTAAAATAATAATTAATATAAAATATCCCTTTAACACATAAAAAATTAATGACTTAAATTTAAAATAGCGAATCGTGTCGCAAATATTGAGATTTCAAGTATTCTATTTATTTAAGTTCCTTTACAATATTTGAGATCAACTATCTTATGACTGTGCCAAGAGTATGTAATCAATATGGCCAGCAATTCTTGCAAAGAGGCCATTTAGTTTTTAGTTTTTGTGATTGTTTACTTGTATTTGCATACTATATCAAGTATTTCTTCCATATTTTCTGGTAAATCTGATCTGTAAAATATCAATTTTAGATCCTCAACATCTTCAGGTAGTATATCGACTATTTTGAGAACAATTTTATCATCTAACCCAAGTTCTTTTAATTCATTAGCTAGTTTTTCAGCATCTTCTACGCTTAGTTTACTGAATTTTTCCAAGTAATCCAATGCACATCCATGTTCGTAAGATAAATCGTCAAAATTCGCTCTATTATTCATTATTTCTTTTGCATGAGCTATTGTAGTATATCTTTCGGAAATAATTTCCTTTCCTATCATAATATCCCCCAAAAAAGTAGTTGGACGAAAAGAGACTAAATGAAATCTGAAACCATTAAAAACGGTTTCAATACGTATTTAAAATAAATATATTGTAATTATGCTTTACATTCTCTTAAGTGCTGTGGTCTTACAATGATGTCTTTTAATTTTCCACCGTCTCTTACTCTAACTAAGAATGCTCTTCCTCTTTGTCCTACAACCATTCCAGTTTTACCGTGGAATTTTGGATGTGGCATTCCTTTCTGTACTGATGGGTCTAATATAACGTGTACTATGTCCCCTTCTTTGTACTCTTTTAAAGCTCTTGTGATTGGAAACAATCCTTTAGCTCTAGGGTGTTTTTTGAGTTTGTATCTTGTTTTACTTCTAAATCCTTCACTTTTTTGTGCCATAATCATTCCTCCTAAAAGTGTTTCATAGGGTGAAACCTGTAAAGGTTTCCATACTCACCTTAGCTTATGCTTAGGTGTTAATACTAATTTCTATATTTTTGCAGTAAAAACCTTGGTTTAGATGAGTATTCAAAAACCTTCGGTTCTCGACATATTTTCTTTTTTACATATATAATTATTTCTATTAATAAATCTATTCTTTATCATGGACGTCTAAAACATCCAGTACCTTACAAATGCACTTTTTACCTAAAATTTCAGAAACAGACGGGGATGTTCTTCCATCATCTCCACTTATGAGCTCCTTAATATACAAGCCGCCATCACAAAATATTTTGAGTTCAAAATTATGGTTATCTATTTTATGTGCCCAAACTTTATATACCTTACGGACTCTTACCAGATCTGCCCTTCTATGTGATACCCTTTTTGGAGTTCGCTGGTTAATGGTTAGGTTTTCGAGTTTTTTGGTCAACTGTGTTAACTCATCGTTACTAACTTCGTCCTCACATTCGACAAGTGCCAGGTAGGTTTTTTTATGAGCTTCGTTTTTGAAGAACACCACATCCTTTCTAACACCGTAAGATACATCGAGAATTTCGACTTTTCCACTTTTATTTACTTCTTCTGCAAGCTTTTCTAAATCTATTTTTCTTATTTTAGGTTCTTTTATTTCAAGTACAAAGGGCCTTCCATTCCCTAACATTTTTACATCTATATCTTCACGACCGGCTCCATGGAATGACTCACCACTGCCCTTTGTAGCCTTCATAAAAGGCTCTGCAACAATCTCTTCAACTGATGTTGGGTACTGCTTTCCTGTAAAGTCACATTTAGGACATCCTTTTCCCCTACAAGATCTACAATGCCAATGGGTTTGTGGAATTCCCCTTACTAACTTTCTATACCTTCCTTTAATAAAAATAGGGTTTACCTGTAGGTTTATCTTTTTATTGTACGGGTTTATTAATACCACAATATCTGGATTAACCTTATCGACTCTTTTTCCAGTTTTCGCAACTAGACGTTTTCCAATTTCTCTTCCGAATTCTTGCCTTATACTTTCAATAAATGGTGTTTCAAGTTCCTTCTCTAACTCTTTTATCTTTTTAGGTAATGTAGTACCAACTAAAAAAGCGTCATATTCATATTCTTTTAGGAGCTCAGCGGCTTTTTCAGATATTTCATTTAAATTTTCCTCATCAAAGATGTTTTTACACCAAGGGCATTTTTCCGGTTCCACATCCAAATTTACTTTTATTTCAGTTAACCCACTTTTGTAGACCTCTTTTAGTTCTTCTTTAATTTCCGTTATCTCCTTCAGTATTTCATCAGTTTTGGTTGTTATTTGATCTTCTTCGTTTTTCTGTTCGTCGTCATCTTTATTTTCTATATTTTTAGTATCTTTAATGTCATCATTTTTTTCAATACCTTCTATTTCCTCATTTATTTCACTCTTTTCAAGTTCTTCTTCTAAAAGCTTTAATCTAGCTTCTAATTCAATGGCTTTGGCTATCTTTAAGCCCTTACCTCGTTCTAAGTTTGTGGTGTGGAGTAACTTTGCATAGAGTCTTCCAAAGCACCTGTGACATAAAGGATATTTTTTTAAAATAGAATAGTTAATATTCATAAAACCTCACCTGGTGATTTGATGATTATAAATGCTGATTTACATATTCATTCCAAGTATTCAAAAGGAACTTCTAAGTATATGGATATTGAACATATATTAAAATATGGTAAGCTTAAAGGTCTGAGTTTAATAGGTACCGGCGACTGTCTCAATCCAAAGTGGCTCAATGAGATTAAAGAATATTCCGATGGAAAAACTGAAAATCTCCTTCTAACAACTGAAGTTGAAGATATTCATCGAGTTCATCATCTGATTTTTTTGCCAAATATTTCAAAGGTTGAAGAACTAAGATCCATTTTAAGTAAATACTCTAAAAATATAGATATTGAAGGAAGGCCCCATATAGTTTTGGACGGAAAAGAACTTTTGAATATTGTCCATGACGTAGGTGGTTTAATTGGACCTGCCCACTGTTTTACACCATGGACAAGTATTTACAAGTCATTTAATTCAATATACGATTGTTACGAAAAAAAGCCTGATTTTATAGAGCTCGGGCTGTCTGCAGATACTGACATGGCGGATATGATAGACGAACTTAGGGATATAAACTTTTTAAGCAATTCCGACGCCCACTCGTTTTATCCGCATAGGTTGGGAAGGGAATTTAACCAATTTGAAGTTGACAATCTTGGAGATTTTGAAGAAAACTTTGAAGAGGTTAAGAAGGTTTTAAAGAACAATAAAATAGTGGCTAATTATGGGCTTGATCCTAATTTGGGAAAGTACCATCTTACGGCCTGTACAAAGTGTTATTTAAGATACCATTTGGAGGATGCTGAAAAATTGGGATTTAAATGCGATGAATGTGGTGGAAGGATTAAAAAAGGCGTACTGGACAGGATTAAAGAATTATCGTTACGGAAGCCTTTGGCTTCCGAATCCGGCAGGTTACAAAAATCAGAGACTTCCGAACCCTGCGGGGATGATAATAATATCAACCATCCGGATTTTAGGCCCCCATACTATAAGGTAATTCCATTATCTCAAATTATATCCCTATCTATAGGAAAAAATATTGGTACAAAGTCTGTTGATGGCTTATGGCAAGAATATATCGAAAAATACGGAAATGAAATAGACGTTCTTATAAATGCGGATGTTGAAGAGCTCAGGGGCATAAATGAAAAAGTCGGAAGAACCATCGAGTTATTTAGAAGAAATAAAATATATATTTACCCCGGTGGTGGGGGAGAGTATGGAAAAATTATGAAGAATCGTCCAAAAATAAAATGGTATGAACCAAAGGTTACTTTGGACAAATGGATTGGTTAATATATGCTAAAAATAAAAAAATTTTAATTTTTAATTTAATTTATCCTTTACTGGGATGTTTATATCGGATTTGAAATAAGGCGCACCCATAAATTCAAAAAGTAGATATATATTCAAAACCAATAGAGTATTGCAACTTCAATTAGGTGAATTTATGGGAAAACCGATAGATGACATATTTGTAGTGTGGGTCACAACTTTTGTCACCATGCTTGGTGTTGGTCTTATAGCACCTCTTATGGCAATATATGCTCAGTCTTTAGGGGCTACCAATTTAGAAGTGGGCATAATTTTCGGTTCTTTTGCACTGGCTAGAACTATGGCTCAACTTCCTGTAGGTTCCCTATCTGATGTATATGGGAAGAAAATTTTCATGGTTATTGGAACTTTATTTTATGGTATATCAACGCTATTTTATAATTTTGTAAGTACCATAGCAGGGCTTTTGGTTGTAAGGGTGTTTACAGGTGTTTTTTCTTCGTTTATAACGCCTGTTGCAGGTTCTTATGTGGCCACCATAGCTCCAAAAGCCAGAATGGGGGAATATATGGGGGTTTTCAACTCTGCAATCACCTTAGGGCTTGGTGTAGGTCCTCTTGTTGGAGGTACTCTTGCGGACATATATGGAATTGAAGCACCATTTTACGTATGTGGTATTTTGGGGATTTTAGCATCTATTATAGCCTATACAAGGCTAAAAGACATTAATGTATATGGAGGTTCTGAAGAAAATAGTATCGGAGAAGTAATGAAAATAAATAGACTTTTCTCACTTGAATTTTTAAAAAATAGGAATTTTTTAGCTTCATTTATTATTAATGTATCAAATATGATGATAAATGCGAGTGTAATGGCTTATTTGGCATTATATGCTATCCAGTATGGTGTAACTCCAACCTATGTCGGGTTTATGATTGCAACAATGAATTTTTTAATGGCTTTCCTTCAAAAAAGATTTGGAATACTTTACGATAAGATAGGAAGCCGAGTAATAATCTTTGGAATTGCAATAATGGTGTCAGGGATATATCTGCTTTCAATGTCTGATTCTTTCATAAAGATGCTCTTCTCGTTAATAACCGCCGCAATTGGAGCTTCAATTTCTGCACCTGCGGTAATGTCTTTGGCAATTAACGAGATACCGCTTAATAGAAAAGGGGAAGCTATGGGGCTTTTCACGACAAGCATAAATGTGGGAATATTTGTAGGTGCCATATCCTCTGGAATTATTGCCGATTATTTGGGAATTACAAACATGTACAAGGTTGCGGCCTTGTTTTCCCTTATTGTAAGTACTGTAGGTTATTTGTTGATAGAAAAATAATAAAGCTCCCTACAGAGCTCCATTTTACCATTTAAAACAACTTTAAAGTTTTCATCTATTTTTATCTTAAATCCAACGTATTCAACCCCTTTTTTTAAAGCTTCAATGAATATTTCCCCAAACTCCTTATCCATCTCGAAGTTAGGGGAAAAACAGTCGCAATCCCTAAGTCCCATTATTAAAATTACAGATCCATATCCTTGTTCTTTAGCTTTCATGAGCTCTCTAATATGTTTCCTACCTCTTTCGGTTGGTGCATCAGGAAATAAACACTTGTTTAAGTTATTTAAATTAACCATTAGGTTACTTCCTTTAACTTCAACGTAGATTTTGTCATCAACTAAAAAATCTAACCTACTGTTACCAAATTTAACTTCTGCCTTAACTTTTTTAGGTTTGAATCCAAGTATTCCGTATTCTATGACTTTTTTAGCGATTTTTGAGTGCAAAGAAGTGTTTATTAAAATCCAATTTTCCATTTTAACGGCTAAAAGTTTGTAGTCTGTTTTTAACCCCTCTCTATTTTTTAAAACCAGAATTTCCCTGCCTTCCACCAATATTTCCTTTAATCTTCCAGTATCTGCAATGTGAAGACTGCTTCTTTTCCCATTTATTTCACAAATCCCTACAAACCTGTTTAACCTAGATATAAATCTAGCTTTTTCGATTTTTCCAAGTTTATTTAGGTCCAAAAGTTCCATAGTATTCCCTTAAATTCAACTTAAATTTCTAAAGCGTTTGTCTCATCTTTAAAAGCCCATTTTAGAAGTGGCGGAGTTATTAGAACCGATATTGTTATAAGTATCAACGTAGCTGCAATGAATTTTGGTACATTCTCCGGTAATATGGCTCCCGCCTGTATGGCCACCATCAAGTTAACCAATGCAATTTCTGTTCTTGGAATTGAACCTATCCCCATTTGAAGGGATTTTTTAATATCCCAACCCATTATATGAGCTCCAAATCCCCTTCCAATAACCTTACTTACGACTGCAATACCTGTTAAAACTATAGCTAAATAGATAGAATCCAAATTTCCAAAAACTGTTAAATTAAGCATTGCTCCGGTGTATACAAAGAATATTGGGATTAAAAAACCATACCCTATTGTTTTGATATCTTCTAGAAGGCTTTTACCTTCAGGGGTTTTTGAAAGGACCATTCCTGCTATAAGTGATCCTTCAATGGCCGCTTCAAACCAATTTTCAGCTAAAAAAGCAAACAAAAACATCATGGCAAGGGCCATTGAAAGAACTCCTTTTTCTACATGGAGATATTCTGAAAAATTGATATATTTGTTAACAAGTTTCCAGCCTAAAAATCCTGTTATTATTAAGAATCCCGTTATTTTTCCAATTAATCCTAAAATACTTCCTGAACCAACTGCAAATATTATTAAAATAATACCTAAGAAGTCGTCCATAACACTGGCACTTAAGGATGCAGTACCAACTTCACTTCTTAAAACCCCCATATCCATCATTACC
Source organism: Methanothermococcus thermolithotrophicus DSM 2095 (assembly GCF_000376965.1). NCBI lineage: Archaea > Methanobacteriati > Methanobacteriota > Methanococci > Methanococcales > Methanococcaceae > Methanothermococcus > Methanothermococcus thermolithotrophicus. The sequence goes on from NZ_AQXV01000024.1 coordinate 14,071, forward strand.
CTAACGGTTATGCCGATACTCGTTGCAGTTAGTATAACTCCAGCAACAAATGATTCTTTGGTAGTATATCCCATAGTTGACAGTGCAAAATAACCCATTAATAAGGGAGCTATGACTCCAAAAATGGTGGAAACTGTAGCAACTTTTCCGGTTCTCTTAAGGGCCTTTAAATCTATATCTAATCCTCCAAGAAATAGGAGGAATATTATTCCCAACCTGGATAAAAAATCAAATATCTCATTGTTGTGGATTGTAAGATATTTTGGATCAACTATTCCAAAAAATAATAAGTTTCCCAAAATCATACCCATCAAGATTTCGCCTAAAACCCCCGGAAGGCCAAATTTTCCCATCACGTGGTCGCCTATTTTTCCTGCAATTAATGCAACACCTATTGTAAAGAGCACCCAGCTAATATCCATTAAAACCACCATCCCAAGCGTTAGCATGGGAATTAAAATTTATTTTTACATGATTACAAACATAAGCTCAAAAATTTGTCTATTAGTATTTTGAGGTTCACTTCCCCTACCAGTTTACCATCATCATCCACCACTCCCAATATTCGAACTCCATAGTTCTTCATTTTCAGAAGAGCATCCAATACTGTTTGGTTATGGTTTATGGTAAGTGCATTCTTTTCCATAATTTCTCTGGCTGTTTTAGCCCCGCCTATGATTGATCTAAGTGCAGAGCGAGTAGTCCCAATATTCATTTTATGTTTCTCAGGAGGTAAAAGAAGATCTATTACATTTAGATATTCGATTATTCCCAAAAGTTCCCTATCTTCTTCGCAGTTTATAACCCATACGTGATGACGGGTTCTTAGAAATTCCAAAACTTCAATAACCGATGAATCACAACAAACTATGGGCATTGAGGTCATTGGAGGTATTATATGTTTTAATTTTATTGAATGATATTTTTGAAGGGCAGTTTCCATATTGTCCATTCCACCACCACTTTGAGTATGGTATTTGTGATATTGATTTATAATCTATGTTACCATATGTTATATTATATACAATATTTGTACTTGTGGATGGTATCATGGTAATAAACGAAATGATTCCTATAGTGGAAAATTTAATGGCTGCAGGATATATAAAAAATAAAAAAGTTGCTGAAGCTCTTTTAAAAGTCCCTAGGCATAAATTTGTTCCAAAAGATTATGAAAGTTACGCTTATGTAGATACCCCTTTAGAAATAGGATATGGTCAAACTATTTCAGCTATCCATATGGTAGCCATTATGTGCGATATTCTTGATTTAAAAGAGGGTCAAAAGGTTCTTGAAGTAGGTACAGGCTCAGGTTATCATGCTGCTGTTGTGGCAGAGATAGTTGGAAAAGGGGGTCTTGTTGTTACAATAGATAGAATTCCAGAACTTGCAAAGAGGGCGGAAGAAACCTTAAGGGAGCTGGGATACGATAATGTTGTTGTGGTTTGTGGAGATGGTACTTTAGGTTATGAACCTTATGCTCCATATGACCGAATATATATAACTGCCTCAGGCCCGAAAGTTCCAGAACCTTTAATAGAACAGTTAAAGGACGGGGGAAAACTTGTGGCACCAGTTGGTGGATATACTCAAAATTTAATACTTATAGAAAAAAAAGGGAACGATATAATTGAAAAAAGCTTTGGGGAAGTTGCATTTGTCCCACTGGTAGGTAAGGAAGGCTGGAATATTCGGTAACTTTCATCGACATTCTTCAATTATATTAATGGTCATATACATGGGGATGGAGTCTATCATTTCGCTCAACGGTATGTTAAAGATAGGTTAGAACATATTTTTTATATATAATCAAACTTATGTTTAATAATTATGAAATCTTTGATTCAAAATTTTTGATACTCGACAAATCTTCGATTTGTTTCGAACACTCAAAGAGGGATATTATGAAAAAAGTAGGTACCGATCTTTTAAAAAGAGGATTTGCAAAAATGGTAAAGCACGGAGTTGTAATGGATGTTACAAACGCTGAACAAGCTAAAATAGCGGAAGAAGCAGGAGCTACTGCCGTAATGGCTTTAGAAAGAGTTCCTGCTGATATAAGAGCTCAGGGTGGAGTAGCGAGAATGTCTGATCCAGAAATGATTCTAGAAATAAAAGACGCTGTTTCAATCCCTGTTATGGCTAAGGCTAGAATCGGACACTTTGTAGAAGCTCAGGTTTTAGAGGCTATTGGCGTGGACATGATAGACGAAAGTGAAGTGTTAACCCCTGCAGACGATGTAAACCACATAGATAAAACACAATTTAAAGTTCCATTCGTATGTGGTGCAAGAAATCTTGGTGAGGCATTGAGGAGAATAGATGAAGGAGCTGCGATGATAAGGACTAAAGGGGAAGCAGGAACAGGAAACATAATTGAAGCTGTAAGACACATGAGGGCAGTAAATGAAGGTATTGCAAGAGTTGTAGGATACTATGAAATGGGATTGGACAGGGAATTAGTTCAAATGGCAAGAAACGAACTTAAAGTTCCAATAGATTTGATCTATGAAGTAGCTAAATTAAAGAGACTTCCAGTAGTTAACTTTGCGGCAGGAGGTATAGCAACACCTGCAGATGCTGCTTTAATGATGCAACTTGGATGTGATGGTGTGTTTGTAGGTTCAGGAATATTCAAATCTTCAAACCCTGAGGAAAGGGCAAAAGCCATAGTTGAAGCTACATACAACTACGACAAACCAGACGTGATTGCAGAAATTAGTAAGAACTTAGGAGAACCTATGAAAGGAATGGATATTTCAAAGTTGGAAGAAGGAGAACTTTTACAGGTAAGGGGAGATTAATTTCATAAGTGATTATGTATATTTGAGGTTCAGATCTAACAAGGTCTGGACCATCATGTTATATATTTTTTATATACACGACACCTCAACCGAAAAGTTTATATACTGGAATGCTGTTATTCATTTTGCAAACAAAATGCCTCGGTGGCTCAGCCTGGTAGAGCGCCTGACTTGTAATCAGGTGGTCGGGGGTTCGAATCCCCCCCGGGGCTTGAGCTTTTACCTTGGAGCTCAGAGTGAACGAAGTTAGCGCATGGTTACAAACACGAAGTTGCTCAATCATGGAAACAAGATGTGTAATTGGGCCTGTGGGGTAGCCTGGTCCATCCTTTGGGATTTGGGATCCTGAGACCCCAGTTCAAATCTGGGCAGGCCCACCACTTATTTAGATACTACCCGCGGTAGTTCAGACTGGTAGAACGGCGGACTGTAGATCCGCATGTCGCTGGTTCAAATCCGGCCCGCGGGACATTTTACTTTGGGCCCGTAGCTTAGTCTGGTAGAGCGCCTGGCTTTTAACCAGGCGGTCGAGGGTTCGAATCCCTTCGGGCCCGTTTTGAATACAAACATTTA
>NZ_AQXV01000025.1:0-17530 GCF_000376965.1 Methanothermococcus thermolithotrophicus DSM 2095
TGTAGCTCACCTTCGCTTCGCTCGGTGATAGTGGTGGGCTACAAAACCTACTGGATTCGAAAACCGAAGGTTTTCGTAAACTCGAAGAGTTTTTGTTTAATCTTTGATTTTCGTAATCTTTTAGGTTTTCGATGTTGCTGTAGTTTATAAATTCTGCATTATTGAATAAATCGTTGTTTCCAACATGGTCATGATGGCTGTGAGTGTTTATAACAATATCTATGTCAGCGGGTTTTAATCCTAACTTTTTTAATTCTTCTATTATGAGCTCCCTATTATCCTTAGACGATGTGTCAACTATTATATTATGTTTTTTTGTACCAATGTACGTTACAGATGATGAGGCTTTTTTTATTCTATCGTTATCCCTAATCAATATCCCTTTATAAAGTAGTTTTAACATGTAGCTCAGCTCCAACTAACTTTTTCCAGTTATAAAAAATAAAAAATCAATTATAACTTAATACCGCCTCTCACATCAACAGCTACGCCGTAATCAAATTCCATCAATTCCCTACTATTTAGAATCGTAGTCCCGTATGCAAGTAGTTCATCATCTTCATTAACTATTAATACTTCTTCGTAAGGTCTTAAATCATTATCACAATCGATTACAAACTTGGCATAAACTGACCTACCGTCCCTTGCAAAGTCCTGAACACTTTTATCCACTACAACCCTGTATTTAGGATATGGTATTTTTTCATGCAAAAGTTTAGCACCTTCTTTTGTAGGTATAAGGAAGTTATCGTTGGCTCTAACTGTAAATATGACTTCTTTATTGTCCAACATTACATTTCTAATTCTTCCTGTTTTTCTGCTTCTCTTTATTACTATGTTGTTTAACAATTCATCATCTAAAATCTTAAATCCATACTGATACTGGAGCATTCTGTCTATTCTTAAGGCGTCTTTATTTACTTTGTTTTTATTTCTATTTGAACCGTAATGACTGGTGTAGTAGTTGTATGAAGATATATCCATTATTTTATCTTCGTGTTCTTTTAAAAATCCTTCAATAAATTGTTTATTGTGTTGTTTTTCAATATCGTAAAGTTCTGGAACTTCACTTTGGGAAAGCGGATATATTGTATCAACATTCAACGGCACTAAACCAAATACATAATCTTTAACTAAAACATCCACGTCAGAAGGTATAATATTGACATTTTCACTGTATGGTTTATTTACCTTGTTCGATAGTGTTGTAACATATATTTTATCAAATTTTATTCTTTTAAGCCTCTGTTTATGCCTTAAAACTTCTGGTCTAAACATACTCTCATATCCGCCGTAAAAGAATGCAGATTTTTTTGAAACTGGGTCATACTTTTCTATAAAATCCATATAATTTGAAACTACCCTTAGAGCACTCAATAACATTGGGTGGCATCTGCATCTTTCCTCTACGAGCTCCCAAAGGTTTCCATCTTTAATGGCATTTTTAATTCTGTTTATCTCTTCAAATGTTACGTAAAGGTTGTGTTCAGCAAGTAACTGTGTTCTTTTTTTCTTCTCCATTTTGTAGAGCTCTTTTGGTGAGTATTCACTACATACTTTACAGGAACATGGGAATTTATCTAAATCCTTTAATTCTTCTAAATGCAAGGTTCCTCTTTCAGTTAAATACCTTCCCTGTTTTGCGTAGAGTGCATAAGCTGCACTGTCAAATAAGTCACATCCCAACGCCACTGCAAGTGCAAAAAACATAGGATGACCGCACCCAAAGAGATGGACAGGCTTATTTGTTGGAAGATGCATTTTGGAGTTTATTATAATCTCAGCAACTTCTTTGTACCTGTAATCCTCCATTAATGGTACAACTGCACCAATTGGATAGATATCAAAGTCCATACTTCCCATTACTTCCGCACTTTTTCTTCTTAAATCCATATGTGTTGAACCTTGGACAGTTCCATTCAATAACAGTTTGTAGTTGTTTTCTTTTTTTAATTCCAAAGATAACTTTGCCCTATTAATCGTTTCTTCCAGCTCTTTTTCAGCTCTTTCCCTATCAACAAATGGCGGTGTCGGTATATCCAATATGGTACCTACATCGACCCCAATTTTTTCTTGAAATTCTATTATCTCCAAAGGTTTTACTTCTACATCCCCATAAACACTGAGCTGAAAAGATCCACTATCTGTAACCACAACCTTATCAAATCCTACGAGCTCGTGGATTCCTTTTTCCTCTGCAATAGCCCTTAGTTCAGGATTCGAGTAAGTTATATATGAGTTTGTTATAATTACGTCTGCAAGGTTGTTGATGATATCCATTGAAACGGTTTGTTTTTTTGGATTAGGATGAACTACCGGCATTATTGTTGGTGTTTCGATTGTTTTACCGTTTATTTTTATTTTTCCTATTCTGCCCATTGCATCTCTATGTTTTATCTCAAACATGTTTCCACCGTAGATTTAATAAAATTATAATTTCACTAAAATTAATAAATATAATGACCCCACAAAGTCAATAAAACCACTTCATCACTTCATCACTTGTGACCTTAATTGATTTTAATCTATTTAAGCCGAATTTGCATGTTTGTGGAAGCATTATAATGAAAGCTACAAATATTAAAATAGATAATGTATCATCTATCCAGCACCGTTATTTATAAACTTTTGTGAGTTGATTTTATGTATGAACAGGTCATTATTATTAGAAACGATTTAAAAATGGGTAAGGGTAAAATTGCAGCTCAGGCATGTCATGCTTCAATTGAATCATTTATTCATGCTCAAAAAATATGTCCAAATATAGTTAAGGAATGGTTAAGATCTGGACAAAAGAAAGTAGTGTTAAAAGTAAATTCTGAAAAAGAATTACTCGAAGTATTTAAAAATGCCAATATAGAAGGTCTCCCATGTAGTTTAATTAGGGATGCAGGCAGAACCCAGCTAGAACCTGGGACAATTACTGCAGTAGGCATTGGACCCGAAAAAGAAGACAATATCAATAAAATCACTGGAAAACTGAAATTACTTTAAATAATCTACTGATTTTCGATTTCACTATAATTTTTTTTGTTTAATTATAAAAAAGCATTTAATATTTAGGGGATACTTTATAGTAGGGATAAAACATGTGGTGAACTACAATGGATATAAAAAATACTGTACTTGAATTCATAAATAAATACTACATCTATCCAATACATGCTAAAACCGGTTATAATCTTATCCAAGAGATAACTTATGGTACTTTACTATTTGTAATGGTTTATATATTCTATAAGGCATGTAACTTTTTAAATATACGTGTCGATAAAAGATTTGCAGAGGTAACTATTTTTTACGTAATTTTAATAACCTTAATGAGGGCATTAGTTGATGCAGGCGTTATCCCCCGTTTATACTACACGGTAACTCCAGGGATAGTGGTTTTAGTTGGACTATATTATATGCTTTCAATAATCGGCTCTGGAGCATTGTTTAAAAATAGATACTATATTTCAGCTAGTTTAATGGCTCTGGTTCCTATAATTTACCTTTTACCGGAGTTTTTAAAGAGAATAACGCATTTAGAAGCATTATTTTACACCTTAGTGGTTCTATTCCCAACATATTTCATTGCAATTCGTATTTTAGAGAAACTCAAAAATATAAAAAAACTAAACATTGGCAAAATCGATAGAATTGATAAATACGCTATATTTTCTCAATTAGTGGATGCATCAGCCACATCCATAGGTATTGGCATTTACGGCTATTGGGAACAGCATCCAGTACCAAGGTTTTTTATGGATATTCTTGGTCCGTATATTCTCATACCCTTAAAATTAATCGTGGTCGTATTGGTGCTATATATTATTAACAAAGAAATTGATAATAAGGATTTAAGAAATATATTGAAAATAACCATAATGTCTTTAGGATTAGCTCCAGGCCTTAGGAACCTGTTCAGGATTGTGATGGGAGTTTAAATGAAGTGGTCTCAAAACCTTATTTATTTAAATAATAATATATTATTTATTTAATAACTTTTAAAATAGTTGTTGAATATCCTCAATAAAGGTGATTTTATGAAGGTTATTGAAAGAGATGTTAATAAAGACGAACTGTATGATTATCTAGATTCTATTGAAGAGGGGGACCATATAGAAGCCTACTTTGGGAGATGCCATGTGGAAGGCACAGTAGTTTGTAAAAGTGGGACCTACTTTAGGGTGGATACAGATAACGATTTAATGGGAGTATTGGAACTGGATATTGCAGATGTTGTAAAGGATTTAATTGAAGTAGTTCATATAAAAGAACACAGTGAAAAAGAAAAAGTAGTTCTTAGAATTATCTAGTTTTGATTAAAAAGATAACTACCACAACTATATAAATAAGTATTAGGGCCTATAAATAGAAACAAATATGAATCTCTAACAATCAATTTTATTTAGTTTTATGAAATTAAGGAGCTCTTAAAATTTTTAAGTTAGTATGTTTTAATTGTTAAACACATTATTCAAGGTAGATACTATGTTCATGGGTGCCACCACCAGAGACGGGTTAAATATCGCTGAAAAATCTAGGGAAATAGTAAAAAGTAAAATAAAAGAGGTTCTCGGCTCCAACATAAATGACTATTCAGAGGCGGAATTGGGAATAATAGAAAGGGTAGTCCATGCAACAGCTGACCCAGAATATGCCAAATTGGTTAAATTCAAGGGGGATGCAATAAAATATGGAGTTGAAGCCATTAAACATGGAAAGCCTTTGATTGTCGATATAAACATGGTAGGCGCAGGTATAAGGTACGAGAATATAAAGTGCTTTATAAGTGATGAAAATACCTATAAAATAGCTAAAGAAGAGGAAATAACTAGGGCAGTGGCTTCTATGAGAATTGCAAAAGATCTCATCGATGGAGGGGTAGTGGTAGTAGGTAATGCGCCAACTGCACTTTTAGAAGTTATAAGGATGGTAAAAGAAGAGGGAGTAAAACCAAAATTGATTATTGGGGTTCCTGTGGGCTTTGTAAAAGCCAGTGAATCAAAAGAACTTCTTAGAGATACTGATATCCCTTCAATAACTACGGTAGGACCTAAGGGAGGCACCCCAGTTGCAGTAGCTATAGCAAATGGCATTATTGCCTTAAGTAATAATGAAAAGGCATGATTTGAATTAAAAAATTATTTTTTTAATTCATTCAAAACATCATCTAAATTTACAGCTATAGGTTCAGAGAATTTTATAACCTCTTCTTTTTCTTCATTATATCTTGGAATTACATGAAAATGAACATGTGGAACTTCCTGCCCAGCAGCAGGTTTGTTGTTGTTTAAAATGTTATATCCATCAGGGTTTAGTGATTTTAAGATTTCAACAACTTTTTTAACAGTTTTCATTAAATTGATCATTTCATCATCAGGGAGCTCATCAAATGTCTCGTAGTGTTCCTTTGGAATTACAAGAGTATGGCCTTTACTTCTTGGATTTACATCCAAAAAAGCCATGGTCTTTTCGTCTTCATAAACCACTTTAGCAGGTATCTCTTTATTTACGATTTTGCAGAATATACACATATTCACACCTTTGATTTGTTTATATACTTTTAATATAAAGTATATATTATAACTACTTAATAATTTTTTTATTTGAGTTATTTTATCATTATCATAATCAACAGTTAAGGCCTGGTAAATTTAAAACTTTTAATGGGATCTATTTCAAAATTTGAACCGAAAAAGAAATAGATATACACAAAGGATTGAATGTTATAAACTTCTTTGAAGTTCTTGAAAATTCATTTCATAACATCAACAATATAAAATATAGTCGTTCTGCAATTAAGCGATTGTTATATTACTTAATTTTAAATTATGGAAGTTTTTAAACAATACATAATTGAAATTAGATAATACTTATATGCATACATTCGCAGAACGACTATAAACATACCAAAAACTTTAAAACATTAAAAGTTATTAAAATTTATTTATATTTAGCTCGGTGGAAACATGGAACTTTACATTAAGATAATTTATTCCCTTGTTATTGTTTTATTATTGGCATATTTGATAAAGAAAAAAGGGTATTTGGATGATTGTGGGATTTACGCTTCATCAATAATGGCATTTATAATCCTTATAAGTACTGAGATAAGCTGGTTGATATTACTTTTTTCATTCCTTGTACTGGGGAGTTTAGTAAGTAAAATAGGATATTCTACAAAAGATTCTATGAAATTAGGAGAATGTAAAAGGACAATTAAAAATGTCCTTGCAAATGGGATTATGGCTGTTTTATTTGTCTTAGCCTATGCATTTGGAATTCTGAATTATGATGTGGCACTGATAGGATATGCAGGCTCAATTGCTGCTGCTACTTCAGATACATTTTCATCTGAGCTCGGGGTGCTCTCAAAAGAAACTCCAAGATTAATAACCACTCTTAAAAAAGTTGAAAAAGGTACTGATGGTGGGATAACACTCTTTGGAACACTTTTGGGGCTTTTAGGTTCATTTTCAATAGGTTTTTTAGCATTCCTGCTATTTAAGGATTTGAATTTAATTTGGATAGCCACAGTTGCTGGATTATTGGGCAATCTTTCAGACAGTCTTGTTGGAGCTCTATTTGAAAGAAAGGGAATAATCAATAACGAACACGTTAATTTTATAGCCACCCTTGTGGGAAGCCTCAGTGCAATACTGATTTATACAAAAATATTTTAACTAAGGGATAAGATGGAAAAAGTAGTTATTTTAGTTAACCCAAAGTACAGCGGAAACTTAGGCGCAATTGCAAGATGCATGATGAATTTTGGAGTAAAAAAATTGAGAATAGTAGGTAGCAGAGATATTTTAGATAAGGAAGCATATATTAGGGCAGTTCACGCTAAAGATATTTTAGATAACGCCGAGTTTTATGATAGTTTAAAAGATGCAATTGAAGACGTTGATTTTGTTGTAGCTACATCGGGTGCTGTCTGTGGGGATAGGAATATTAAAAGAGTCCCAATAACCCCAAGAGAACTTGCAGAAAAACAACAGGATGTAGATGGTACCTTAGGAATAGTTTTTGGAAGAGAAGACGATGGCCTTACAAATGAAGATCTGGAACTATGCGATTTACTGGTTTCAATCCCCACATCCGATGAATATCCAATAATGAATTTATCCCATGCAGTTTCAGTTATACTATATGAGCTCTATATTTCTTCAATCGAAAACGAAATTCCGTACAACGTTAGAATGAGAAAGGCTTCAAAGACGGAAAAGAATGTTTTAATAAAGGTATTTGATGAGTTCGTTGATAGATCGCCAAATATTCAAGAATACAGGAAAGAAATGTGTAAAACCATTTTTAAAAGACTTATAAGCCGGGCATTTATTAGTGGAAAAGAGGCAAACACCATTATGTGTGTCTTTAAAGAAAAAATAGCAAATGATAAATAAAATAATAAGAACCATATGGAAAATTTTTTAAAGGTTATCAATTATATACTACAATAATACATGTTTAATTAGCTAGAAAATCAGCCAGAAAATTGTCGATAGGTGAGGGGAATGTTTATATCTGGTGCACAAGGGAAGGTATTGGTCCTTGAACACGATAATGAAAATATAATATTAAAATTGTTAAATGAAAACGGTGAGGAAATAGATTCAGTATCATTGGATAAGGAAACTACCTCACTGTTTCTCACATTGTTAAATCATGGCGTAGTTTCTGCTGAAGAAATAAATAGAAAATTCAAAAAAGAAGGCATAAGACTACAAAAAATACAGGATGTGGGGACTTGTTTCGCAGACAATAGCAGAGTCTCAATAGCAATACTTCCTGCAGATGATAGGAGAACAGCATCTATATTGATTGGATTCCACAGGGAGGCTGAACATTCTTCAATTATTATAAAACCAAAAAGAGCAGCTTATTTGGGAATTTTAATAACAAAACTCATAATTTCAAATATTGCTGAATAACTATTTTTCCATTCTATTTTTAGTTTTTTATCGTTTTTTAAATTAATTTATCTGATCCAGTCAATCTAATCTGTTTTCCTTCTCCAATTAACTCTTTAAAATCGGTGGCTATTGGGCATATTTTGTTATAATCCAACGCATAGTTTTTTCCGTTGGTGGTTAAAAGATAGGGGTTTATAAAAAGTCGTTCTCCTTTCATTTTCAAAGCAATATATGGAGCTCCTCCAAAAGTTTCTGAGAATTCCACAAGTTTATCCACATCTTCCTTTGAGATGTAGAACTTTTCTTTTGAAGTTACCTTACATTCAAAGATGTAAATTTTTCCATTTTTTCCGGCTACTAAATCCACCCCATGACTTCCTGCACTCCTTATAACGGCGAATCCTTTATCTTCCAGGGCTTTCTTCAATTCCCTCTCGAATCCTGACCCCTTTCTATACACACTTACACCCTTCCAACAAAGCACCAATAAAAATAAAAATATTTTAAATTGTTTAAAAATATATAGTTGGATCAATTCATTAATCCATATCTGTTAATCCATTAATTTTGCCATTAATTTTATAACATCCTTTGAGCTCAATACTCCAACAATTTTATCCTCATTAAGTTCTGAAAGAACATATAGGTGATGAATATTGTTATTTGTCATAACTTCAACGGCCTTTTCAAGTGGTGCTTCAGGACTTATTGTAATGAGTTTTGAGGTCATGATATCTTCTGCTTTTAAGTTGTTTAAGTTTTCATGGTAATGCTTCAATATGGTGGTATCTGTGATAATCCCCCAAAACACCTGATTATCTGAAACTACAACAGATGAAATATTGTACTCTGCCATTTTTTTAACAACATCTGATATTTTATCATTTAATGATACTTCATGAATTCCTCTCTTCATTACGTCTCTAACCATATATTTTGAGATCATAAATACACCTCACAGTATAATAACAAATAAGATATTTTATATTGTATAATTAGTCAATTTTATGTTAATTGGTCACTAAGCACTAATGCTATCCATAATTTCTTTAAATTTTTCAGGACTTAGCTTTTTGGTTTTTATTTTTTCATATTCTTCTTCAATTTCCTCCTTATTCAATTTTTCTTCACTCTCAACACTTTCCAGTCCTTTTGCAATTCTATCCAATATTTTCTGTTCAGCTTCCAATTGGTGAAATCCTTCTCTTGGACCCCCTTTTCTGAATGCTCTGCATCTTCTTTTATCCCAGATTGGAAAACCCCTATCTTTACAGAATATTTTGTTCTTTTCGAGATCTCTTACCATTTCTGCTATTTTATCAACAACCTCATCTTCGCCTTCAATGTATGCTCCAAAGCACGTTTCTTTAACATTTATATCATAATCTAAAGAATTCAAATATCTAAACAATCTTGAAGGTGTTGTATTTGCATTTTCTGCCAGTACGATAACTTTAGATTTCATAACCTCACCGATAATAAATATATAATATGTACTATATGAAATTTTTTAGTAACTGTAAAGGTTTAAAGATTTTTTGAGTTAATCAATCACTTCATTGAGTACCATTTTTGATAATTTTCTTCAACATAGTTTCTAATATCTTCTGGATTTAAACCATTCACATAGGTATATGTGGCAATCCCTCCTGCACCAACTCCCTCTTTTACAGACCCTTCACAGTATGCCCTTAATCCTTTTATTTTGGATTTCTCATAGTTGAACTTTGAGGCAAATAATGGAATCTCCTCAATTTGTTCAACTATATTCTTTAAATCTGCATTTTTATCGTTTAAAACAAACTCTGTAGTACTAATTGCTACCAATCCACTTTTCAGAGCTCCGGGATCTATCTCTTTTATTACCGAAAGAACTGCAGCCATCTGAGTTCCACCTGCCAAAATAACAGGTTTATTTCTTTTAACTGCTGAAATAACCATTCCCGCAACTACTGGCATCATTTTGTCCCCAACTGCATTTAATACATCAAAAACATCCTTAGATTTGGCGTACTTTAAACCATTTTCTACAACTTTTAGTTTGAGCTCCTTTGGATTTTCAACAGAACCTGAACTTATCTTGTCTTTTGCATCATATCCCAAACCTAGTAAAACCCCGAGTGCAGTTGTAGTTCCCCCAGGAACACTTTCACCAATAACCAAACTATCATATATGATATTTTCCCCGAGAATCAGTCCTTTTTTAAAGAGCTCCTTTGAGTTATCCATTGCAAGACCTTTAAAAATATCCCCAGTAGGCTTTTGATCTATGGATATGTACGGCACCTGAGGTTTTACATAACTTCCTGCATCCACTGTTAAAACAGGGATTTTCATTAAATCCACTGCAGCTCTCGTTATTGTTGCAGGGCTGGGACATCCTGTAGCATCTATCGGAGGTGTTGGAAGTGATAGGCTCTTTCCCAATGTAACTAGCTCCATATCTGCTGCCGGAGTGTAGTCTATAACTTTTTTATTAACTCCTGATATAGGGTGGTGTTTTGTAGTCTCTATTGAGGATATTACACATGCAAATTGAACATGATTGTTTTCACGTTCATTTTTACTTTTTATCTTTTCTAAAAATCCATTTTCATTAATGGATATAATGGCCATGGTTTCACTTTTTATCTTATTTTTTTCTTTAATAATGCATTATATGATCGTATATTTTACAAAATTTTACAAAATATTTGGGTTTATACTTAATCCCTGTAATTTATATCTTCATCTTCATCCAAGTATAACCGGTACTGTTCTATATCGTCCCCTAATTTATTCACAATTGCTCTGGCAGTTCTTCCAGGGTCTCTTGATTTGGTTATGCCCCTACCAACTACGATTATATCGTACCTGTCCTTTATTTCATCCACATTTTCAAATGAAACTCCGCCGGCAATTCCCAGCAAAGCGTCTATATCGTCTTTTTTAATTGCATTCGCCCTTACACCATATTCATCTTCTTTAAGATCCCTTTGGATATTGAAAGATTCCTCATCTATGGCTCTGTGAACCATTAAAACATCTGGTTTTAGTTCCAAAGAATTGTAAAGTTTTAATGGATTTTCAACATTTATGACGTCTAAATAACTCATTATGCCGCATTTTTGGCATTCGTGAATGCCTTTAAGTATCGTTGACTTTGGGGCCACACCACTTAAAGCTACTGCATTTGCAGTACATTCAAAAGCCATTCTAACTTCTATCCTTCCAGTGTCCATAGTTTTCAAATCAGCCACTATAAATCCATCAAAGAGCTCCCTTATATGTTCTATAATTTCTATTCCAAATCTTTTAATTAATGGTGTCCCGGCCTCTATTATTATTCTATCGCTCTTTGGAAGAGAATTTATAATGAATTCCATGTTTTCAATTGTAGGTACATCAAGTGCAACCTGTAGATATGGAGGCCTCTCTAATTTAATATCCCTAAACCCAACAAGGGGATGCAGAGCTCTGTATTTTTCTTTTTTGATTTTTTCCTTTGATGGATATTCATTTAAGCTTCTCGTTATTGCCAGCTTGGTTGCCCCATAGTAGTAATGAAATAATTTTCTTTTATTTAAATTTGTTAAAGGAACGTCTGGGACAGAAACAGTAGCTACTATTTTTAAATCTTCTTCCAAATCTAAATCAGCTACTGCCTTAGCTACACCGTACTGTATAACGCCGTTTAAAAGTTCATCTTGAATTTCATTTTGGATTGTGTGCCTTGGAACCACCAAGGTTAAAGGTTTAACAATTAAATTGTCCCTTAAATTTGCAAAAATTGGAGAAGGAACTCTCGTTAGTGCGTTTGTAAATACAGCATCTATTTCACTACCTTTTCCAACTACAACATTAACAATAGCTTTTAAATCCTTTCCAAGGATTGCCTCACCAAAATGTACCATAATATCATCTTTTTGATTTTTTATTTTATAGTCGTTCTGCAATTAAACAGTATTAAACAGTATTATTTAGCTTCAAAAAGAAATTTAAGAAAGATTTACCTCATCCATTCGCAGAATAACTTTTAATGGGCTGCCCCAACAATATCTTTAAGTTCAAGGTTCTTTGATTTCAAGAATCCTTCAATTTCATCGCATATTTTTTTAAATATGTCATATCCCCTGTAGTAAACCCCTGTTCCAACCTGAACAGCAGAAGCTCCTGCCATCATGAATTCTATGGCATCGTAACCTGTAGTAATTCCCCCTACTCCGATTATTGGAACATCTACAGTTTCATAAATGTCATAAATTTGTTTTATTGCTATTGGTTTTATGGCTTTTCCAGACATTCCACCAAATTTATTTCCCAATATAGGTGTTTTTGTGTCTATGTCTATGACCATACCTGGACCTAAAGTGTTAATTGCTGTGATTCCGTCGGCTCCAGCCTCAACTACTACAGACGCTATTTCTTTTATATCGGTAACATTGGGGGTTAATTTTGCAATTACTGGAACCTTTACAGCATCTTTTACCGCAGAAACTACCTTATAACATAAATCAGGATTTTGTCCAATTGTGGCTCCATAACATCCTCCAGCATGAGGACAGGATATATTCAGCTCGATTAAATCCACATGTGGGGCCATAATCTCTGCAACTTTTGAAAATTCTTTTTCATCTTTTCCATAAATTGAACCGATTATTTTAGTATTTATTCTTCTTAAATCTTCATTAACTCCTTCAATTTCTTCAATATATTCTTCCACACCAGGGTTTGGCAACCCCATGGCATTTAAAAAACCACCTTCCACTTCAACCATTGTTGGGTTTTTATGGCCTTCTTTTTTCTCCAATCCAACGGACTTTGTACATACTGCTCCTGCGCCATTTTTTGCTATTCTTTTTAAGGCACTTCCAGTTTCTCCCATAACTCCAGCAGCTAAAAAAACCGGATTTTTGAAGTCAATATTCCAAATTTTAGTTTTCAACATAATTACCCTCTATTATCATTATATCCGTATAAACGATTATCATATAATATGATTTTTGTATAAAATTATTCTAAAAATAGGCTTATAACCCAATAACTTAAATTTTCTATCATCAGTATATAAAACTCAATGTGTGTATAGGGGGTGTGCAGTTAAATGAAAATCAAAATATTATAATTTAAGACTGCAGTAAATAAGCTTAATTTAATTAACAATGCATATATCACATTTTTAAATAAAATTATCTGTATTCATTAGTTAAGTAACTAATGCACACTATAAATGTAGTATATATTACCAATATATATTAAACTAATTAAGGATTTAAAATACTATAAATATTATCCGATAAAATAGTACTATATGCATATAATATACAGGTGAAAATATATGGTTTATAATAAAATATTGGTACCAACCGATGGTTCAGAAGTATCTTTAGAAGCTGCAAAACATGCTATTGAAATGGCAAAAGCCATGAATTCCAGAATATATGCTATATACGTTGTTGATATAGTTCCATTTATAGGACTTCCTACAGAGGGGCTTTGGGAAAGTATGAAGGAAATTTTAGAAGAGGAAGGCAATGATGCACTTAATAAAATATCCCATATGGCCAAGGATTACAATGTTGATATTAAAGTAGAAATATTGGAAGGAAACCCTGTAAAAGAAATTGTAGATTACGCCGAAAGAAAAAAAGTCGATTTGATTGTAATGGGAACTACTGGAAAAACTGGTTTGGATAAGTTATTACTCGGTAGTGTTGCAGAAAAAGTTACTAAAAAATCCCACTGTCCAATACTGTTGGTCAAAAAATATGGATCAGAAGAATCAGAATAATAATTTATTATTTTATTTCATTTCTATTTTAGTTAATTGACAAATTTTTCCCTATTATCCATTACAAGTTTTTTCACAAATATCGGAGTTATCATGGAGGTTACCAACGACAATACAACTATTGCAACAAAAAATTCATCGGATATTATCCCGAGCTCTCTACCAACTGATGCTGCAACAAGTGAAGCCGAAATTTGTGGTATGGTCAATAATCCACCACAAATACTCTGTAATTTATTGTACCCTATTAATTTAAATGACATGTATCCTGATGTAAGTTTTAAAGTCATTGCACCAATTATGGTGGCTAAAATTAAACCCATATTTTTCAAATTAAATAAAACTCCAGTATCAGTAGTCATTCCCAATGTAAGGAAGAATATCGGTATAAAAAACCCATAACCAATTGCATTTAAATTTTTATTTAATAATTCATCGTGCTCTTTCTTTGTTAGGGATTCCGAGACTGCTATTCCCGTAATAAATGCCCCAATTATTGGGTGAAGTCCAATACGTTCCCCTGCAAGAATGGAAATCAGTATGACAAACAAAACAAAGTGTATTTTCTTAATATGGAGTTTTTCAAACTTTTGGAATATTATTTTTGAGATATATGGAATCGTGAGTAAAAGTCCCAATATATATAGTAAAACAAGGCCTATAAAATATCCGATATCTGAATTCTGAGTATTCATGCTCATTCTTATTATTATTGAGAGAACTATAAGACTAATTAAATCCACTATTATCGTGGCACTTAATGCCGTTGTACCAAACCTTGTTTTGGTTAAATCAAGTTCATTCATAAGGGCATATATCATTCCAACAGAGTGGGACGAGAATATAGACGCATACAATAGGGAACCTATAAAATCAAGCCCGAACCACGTTCCTATTAAATACCCGCCCATAGCTGGAATTACAAGGGAGAACAAACTTATTATGGTCGACTTTCCAAATTCCTCCCTTAAAGTCCCATTGTCTACTTCCACACCTGCCAAAAACATTAAAAATATGGCGCCGAATGATGAAAATACTTCTATAGTGTTGTCCACGTCTATTAACCCCAACCCATATGGTCCTATTACCATCCCTGCCAACATCGTGGCGGTAATACCTGGAACATTAAATCTCTTTAGTATTTCAGGTGCGATAAATATGGAAGTTATTATTATAAAAAATAGTAAATACATGTCCATTAATTTCACCAATACTTAAGACCAGTTAACATTAATTATAAGATCGTTTGCTATAAAGATAATTAAATTATAATGTTCACTATATAATTTTAATTGTCGTATAAATGTTTTAAATTTTATTTATTTTTTCATTTTTATATGATATGGTATTAATGTATCAATACTAATAATATAATGTCTGAATTCGTGTTTGGCGATTAATAACATATGTAACTTTCTAATATTGTAAAACAGAACCATATTTGATTGAAATTTATCAACGACTATTTAACAATTATAAGGTGACATAATGCTCGTATTAGCAGGACTAGGTTTATACGATGAAAAAGACACGACTTTAAAAACCTTGGAATTTGCAAAGAAAGTGGATAAAATATATGCAGAATTTTATACTGCAGTTCTAACCGGTACAACAATAGAAAAAATCCAAGAAACTCTGGGAAAAGAAATAACCGTTTTAGACAGGGAAAAAGTAGAGTATGAAACAAATAAGCTTATTGATGAAGCTAAAGAAAAAGATATAATGTTCCTGACAGCTGGAGATCCTATGGTTGCAACTACCCACGTTGATATTGCAGTTGAAGCAAGAAAAAAAGGTATTGAAGTTGTAATATTAAATGCCCCTTCAATTTATTCTGCAATAGGGATAACTGGTTTGCAACTGTATAAATTTGGTAAAACTACTTCAATAGTATTTCCAGAACCAAATTATTTCCCTGAAACTCCCTACGATGTTATAAAAGATAATTTAAATATGGGCTACCACACCCTATGTCTATTGGATATTCATGCCCATGAAAACAGATTCATGACCGCAAATGAAGGTCTTGAAACACTTTTGAAAATTGAAGAAAAGAAAAATGAAAACATCTTAAGTGAAGATACAAAAGCTGTTGTACTGGCAAGAGCTGGAAGTCTAAAGCCAAAACTGGTTTATGGAAAAATAAAAGATTTGATAAACTACGACTTCGGGGGGCCACTTCACTGTATAATAATACCTGGGAAACTTCACTTTATGGAAGAAGACGCTTTAAAATATTTGTGTGAGAACATATAGTTACAATCCCACCTCTTTTTTAAAATAAGATAAATATTGCAATATTAAACCAGTATTTAAAAACTATGAAAAATATATTATTATTACAAATTTAAGACATCAGTATAGTCGTCATCTGCAAATAAGTGTAAATATCTATATTAAATTAATTGAAATTTGTTTAATAATTCTAATTTTATTGCAGAACGGCTCTATATACACCATGCCTGTAGGGATTACCATGAATAAAAATGAAAATCCAATATTAAAAACCAAGTTTATATCTAAAGTTCTAATTTTGTTAGGTATTTTGTATTACTTAAGTAGTAAGCTAAATTTTTACCAGTATTTATTAAAATTAGAGAGTTACAGTCCCCAAATTACTATATTAGTTGTCTTAATTCTCGGTACCCTAATATTTTTAGATATAGTTTTGGAAATTTTAAGAAAATATTTTGAAAAGGTAGATATAAGGGAATACCCAATTGCTGCCTCAGTAGTTAAATATGTGACATGGCTTATAGCAGGTTTAATTGCAATTTCCCTTATCTATAAAGATGTAGGTTCCCTTATGATGTCCCTTGGTCTTATGGGGGCAGCTTTAACTCTTGCGCTACAAAAACCAATTATAAACTTTGTAGGATGGCTAACTATTATATTTACCCAACCATTCAAAATTAACGACAGGATTTATATAAAAGGCGTTGGGGGTGGAGACGTCTATAAGATAGATATAATGTATATAAGTTTAAGAGAGGTTGAAGTAGAGTCAACTGGAAGAAGTTTAACCATACCAAACTCATACATCTTAACTAATTCGGTGGTAAATTATTCAAAAGGCTCCAGGTACATATGGGATAGTGTCGAAGTAAGTATCACATATGAAAGTGACTGGAAAAAGGCTGAAAAATTGATTTTTGAAGCATGCGATGATGTTGTTGGGGAGGAGATGGCAAAATTAGCTGAGCTCTGGAAAAATAAACCTCGAATCTTTGCAAAATCAAAAGTATATGATAAGCCGATTATGCGGGTAAAGCTATTAGATAGCGGGATTGAAATAAAAGTCAGGTATTTGGTAGATGCATTTAAATGGGCCGAAGTAAAGACGGAAATTACTAAAAATATCCTAAATAAGTTGGAAAATGAGGATGATGTAGAGATAGCCTACCCACATATGGAAATAATACACAGACCAAAATCAAACATGGCATATAATTTTACAACTCACCATGAAGATGATAAAAATTAAAATGTTGTCTCAGAGCTCATACGGTTCATCACATACTTGAAATTGCTGAGCAATTAATACTCAGCCTTTGGTTCGAGATCAGCAAAAACTATTCATCATCGACAACGATTTTAGAAAATAAGTAAATAACTTTAAGGGTGGGAATATTATGGTTCTTAATATTATAGTATAGAGCAAAACCTTTTAGAAAAAGGTTTTGATTGAACAAAATCCTAAGGGATTTTGTAGCTCACCAACTTCGTTGGTGATTCCAAAACCGGATACTTCTTAACGAAGTTAAGTCGAAGCGAATCGAAGATTCGCTGTCGAAGCAAATTTCAAAGAAATTCGCTGACTCACAAAAATTCGAAGAATTTTTGTCGAGACTCACAA
>NZ_AQXV01000026.1:0-19302 GCF_000376965.1 Methanothermococcus thermolithotrophicus DSM 2095
AAATTGTAAGTATTATTGTTCATCGTATTATTTCTTAGCGTATTATTGTTTGAACCCCAGAGGGATATTCCACAATCATTTGAGCTTACAGTTATATTTTCTATTTTGCTATTATCCACACCATAAAAATCAATTCCTACACTCCAATTCATTACCGCCAAATTCTTAATAGTTACGTTTTTACAATATCTAATATCGATTCCTGAATAACCCAGGTAACCCTCCTGATACTCCCAGTATATGGACGAGGTGTTAATCCCCATTCCTTCTAAAACATGTCCATTTCCGTCTAGTACAACATCATTAGCGGTTATTGTTATGGCAGTACTGTTTATACCTGTGCTACTTATGTTCAATATATAGTATCCTGATGTGTCAATCACGTAAGGTAGCATGTTTATATAGGTAGGACCCGTGGATGTGTTTGTAATATTGGATGAAACCGTTAAATCAGCAGTCATTGTTACACTTGAATCACTTATATTAGTTACGCGGACACCACTATTCGTTCCATCGTATAAATTTGAATTTGGATTCGATACATCGGTAAATCCTGTTAAGTTTGAATACCAAGGGTCAGTGCTGCTTCCCCTGTCGTATCCATTTTCCAATTCCTGATATCCATCAGCCTCTTCCAAGTCTACTAAATAATGGGTTTCATTATAATTACCTGGTTCACTCTCATCAACATGCCAAATTAATAACCCTTCACCTGGAAGATACGAATCAAATCCAATTTTTTGTCTATTTTCTATTAAAAAGTATTCGCCAACTCCATTGCCAAACATATCCCAATCAGTAGGGCCAAATGGATTATCCAGCAACATATACACAGTGTCGTTCAATTCTACCGCTGGTATTTCAATGTGTTGTGTTCCATTTATTGAGATAGGTGATACCCATCCAAGTAAATACTTGGACCATGCACATAAATGTGCTGGGTAAGTTCCGGATGGATTACCCAACCAACTACCTGCGCCCATTAATCCCCATTTTCCAATACCTGAAGAACTACCATCTTTATCATATAAATCAGGTAATCCGAGATCATGACCAAATTCATGGGCAAAGGTACCCATTGGAGAATATTCAGATTGCATAGTGTATCCATACGCTGAAACTCCATCGTCTGTTGTACAATTAGGGATTACCCATCTATGTGACCATATATCGCTACTATTACCACTGAATTCTTGTCCATATCCTGCATGGATTATTATAAGGTGATCTACAATAGTGTCCCCGTCTGTATCGTATTGCGAGAAATTAATATATGGGTCTGCTAACTGAACAGCTTCTCTAGCGAGCTCATATATTGGACCATTTTTGGCATCTATGTACCAATAATAATCATCCCAGTAATAGGACATATTATATTGACTTGTAACCCAGACATAAGTCACGTTTCCAACTACATCTACTTTACCGTAGGAAACTTCATTATAATATCTATTCATACTAAGGTTATTACTCTTATTAAATAACATGTTTTCATAATATGCTGGAGTATTATTAGGATTATGTTTTACATCCTGGAATTCTATTAAAATTACTATGGCTTTTTGTGTTCCATTTATTAATGACGGTGTTAATTGTGCTGATGACTTTAATGGATAATTTGTTTGAGTGCTTATTGATGAAGAAAGAGATTTAAATGTATTTTGTTCAATAACATCTTTATCTGGGCGTAGATGTTTTTGAATATTTAGTCTAGTAAGATCATATGAGTTTTGAGATATGTCGTACTCTTTTGCACCATATTTGTTCATATTGGATTTACCAACAACATATGAACTTGGAACTAATTTACCATCTTTCTTAATAGCATATGCCCAATAACCGTCTTTATTTTTAAGAATGGTGTAACCATTTGTAGTTTCCCATACATAGAACCGTTCATCACCTACTAATTTTGCTTGAATTATTGATCCATCTGGCTGAGTTAAGTTATGAGTTCTAGGTTCTGCTGGGACAGCACTAACCATTTGAGTAGCAGTTAGTAATGCCGTAATAGTCAGTAGAGCAATCAATAATTTATTTCTATTCATATGTTATCCCTCTCATAAAAACTTCAAAATATATTTCACTAACATTCCAGTTCCCGCCATATATAGGAACTGTTTTTCCATATTTTTCAGTCCATCTCACAGGCTCAATTACAAAACGAAGTTCAGGGTTCTTAAATGGTAGTCCCGATACTGAATCCACACTTACACCATAATATATTACTTCTTTGTCATTTCTTTCCTTTACGAATGCCTGTTCTTTCCCGTTTACAATAACTTTTATGGTATGTTTTGGATGGCTGGATTGATAGGTCATTGTAATATTTTGTTGCCAATATGTGAAGGTTATACTCTCACCAGAGTGTAAATAACCAGTATAAGGCTGTATTGGGGCGGAAATTGTTTGTGTAGGTAATGGTTCATCTTTCTTTACCCCTACACATCCAGCTAACATCACCCCAATCAATAAACAAATCAAAACAGTATTTTTAATCATCTCCCTCACCACTTACACCCATATGCTGTGTTATAGCCCCCTGTACATCATATGTGCATATACATATCTGTTTCAGATCTCACCCCTAATAATATTAAATAGTCTGAACTATTTCATTTTTAATTGTTGTTCTCTTTATGCAGTATTTTGCGACCCCCTGGTATTTTGAACTACGCTGGTACCCCTAATACGTTAATTATTGTGCCGTGCCAATCATTTCCTTGTTTTACTTCACTTATCGGATATAAACTTCCGATATACTGTAATAAAATCAGTTCAGAGCATTCATTAAATTTATTAAATGGATATATAAATGTTTCGATATCATATTATAAAATTAAAATCAAAAAAGTTAAAATTAGACGAAAATCTTCGGTTTGAACAAAACTCGAAGAGTTTTGTAGCTCGAAATCGGAGATTTCGATTTCACTGCATTTTGAACGGAGTGAGAAAACTTAAAATCGAAGGTTTTAAGTCGCTTACTTCGTAAGCGAAAGTAAAAAATTATTCAACAATTTCTTCCAATATTTTCAAAAATCTCTCATTTTCTTCAAATGTCCCAATTGAAACTCTTACATAGTATGGTTCCAATCCATCAAATGAACTACAATCTCTGACAATAACTCCCCTCTTCAGCAGCTCCTTAGAAAATTCTGTCGAGCTCACCCCATTTTTGACTTCAACTAAAAGATAGTTTGCCTCGGATGGGTAAACCTTTAAATCTTTGAATTTCTTTAATCCATCGTATAACATGCCCCTGCTCTTAATACCATCTTTTACACATTTTTCAAAGAATTCTGTATCTCTTAAGGCCGTTATTGCACATCTCTGGGAAACTCTGGTTAAACTAAATATTGGTTTTATTCTCATCATGTAGTCTACAATTTTTTTACTGGTTACTCCATAGCCTATTCTCTGACCTGCCAATCCAAATACCTTTGAGAACGTCCTTAAAACTAAGACATTATCGTATTTTAAAGCCCAATCAGTTAAATCATGTTCTTTTTTTGAATATTCAATATATGCGTGGTCGATTACAACAAGAGCATCTGTGGATTCCACAATCTTCTTAATATCCTTTGAATCAATAATATTTCCAGTTGGGTTGTTTGGGGTGCACAGGAATATAATTTTCGTTTTTTCGTTGATGTTGTCCATAACACTATCTACATCAAGTTGAAAATCTTTTTCTTTATCGTACTTTGCCCATTTTATATTTGCACCGTGTATTTTAGCAGAGATGGCGTACTGGGTAAATGTAGGGATTGGAATTATTACCTCATCACCTTCATCGATTAAAATTCTCATCATATTGTCAATTACTTCGTCAGCCCCATCTCCGCCGACTATTATGTTCTCTTCAGGAACATTCAAAAAATTACTTAACTCTTTCATTAGTTCTGGATTAACAGGTTCTGGGTACTGGTGTAATTTTGGGACTTCCTTTAAAATTTCTTCTTTAATTTTTGGTGAACATCCCCAAGGATTTTCATTTGAGCCCAATTTAATAATTTCATCTGGATTGATCCCATAAGTTCTGGCTATCTCTTCCTTTGATTTCCCTGGAACATATGGTTTAAACTGTTTAACTATTTCCCTTATTTTATCATCGATCAAGGTTTCACCTGCAATTTTAAAATTTAAAAAATTTATAGTATAAGACCAAACCTTTTAGAAAAAGGTTTGGATTCCAAAACCAGATACCTACTCAACTTTGTTGAGTAGGTATATTTTGGCGTATTAGATTTAAGTTTATTGTGTCAGACGCTATAAAAAAATAATTTTTAATCCAATATTTAACCTAATTAAAAATATCTTCTGAATTTACCTTTTCTGCATTGTAGTATTCTTTGGCCCTTAAATATATTAACTCATCGGCCCTACTACCTTCTTCAACAACTACGATAACTCTGGAAGGTTTAATGTTGGATATAGTTTTTGATATCTGTTTGTTGATAATTTCACATTTCTTTTTAATTCCTGCAAGGGCTTTTTCAGGAATTTTTGGATTTATTTCCTTCATATCCTCTGGGGTTAAAACCCCTTCTGTAAATATGACATTTAAGTTAGGATCTATGTCCTTTAAATTCTTCATAAGTTTTTTGTTTCCAACTATGTATAGTGCATTTTTATCGATGTTGATTTCTTCCTCGAATTCAAACCCGAATTCCTTTAAGACGTTGTTGAGATGCTTTTGAGCATCCATTATTAATTTACAAAAAGACTTTGCTTCTTCATCGTTTAACTCGTGAAGGGGAGCTTTTTTATACAGATAGTCGTCAGCTTCTATAATGGTATAAACCGCCTTTCTAAATTCATCAATATCTATTTTTCCAGATTTTGCATCTTTATATGTTTTTTTTGATTTTTCTGAAGTGGAAGACTGTAGTTGCACTGATTTTTCAGCTTCATTTTTAATGGATGAAATAGTGTCAATGGCTTTCTTAACTAAGGATTTTGAATCATTTAACCTATCTGTCATTATATCCCTGCCAACTTATTTTTTAGGTGATTGAACGAAAATCCTTCGGATTTTCGTAGCTCTCCGATTCTCTCATTTTTTATTTTTATTCATTATTTTTATTCTGAGCTTCCAGCCTCTCGAGCTCTTCAACAAGTAGTACTAAAAATACTCCAACGTCTGTAACTACACCTATTGCCTGAGATGTTCCCCTATCCATCAATTTTGTTACTGTTGCAGGAAGTATGTCAACACAAACCGTCTTTATGTATGAAGGCATCAAGTTTCCAGTGGCTATTGAGTGTAGGAGTGTTGAAAGCATCATTACCATTTTTTTATCTAATATTGCAGCCCTCATTTTGTCCTGGGCTTCAACAACATCTGTAATAACATCTGGGAGTGGTCCATCGTCTCTAATACTTCCCGCTAGGACGTAAGGAACATTATTTTTTACACACTCGTACATAATTCCTTTATTTAAAATTCCTTTTTCAACTGCATCTTTAATGCTACCGGCCTTCATGATCGTGTTTATTGCGTATAGGTGGTGTTTGTGCCCTCCTGAAACAGGTTTTGCACTCTCAATGTTTACTCCTAAAGAAGTTCCGTAAAGGGCACTTTCAATATCGTGGGTAGCAAGTGCGTTTCCTGCAAGTAATGCTTGAACATAACCCATTTTAATTAATTTAGCAAGTGCAGGACCTCCACCTGTGTGAATTATTGCCGGCCCTCCAACTATTGCTATTCCACCTTTTCCGGTTTTCCTGTATTCTTCCCTTATTTGGTACATTTGTTTCGCTATTTTTCTGATAATGGCTTCTTTTGGTTTTTCCGAAGAAACTTCAGAGTTCATAAACTCAAATAACTCTCCTTTTTCCCTTGGTTTTTCAGGTGGGATAACCCTAATTCCT
The DNA here is from genome assembly GCF_000376965.1 of Methanothermococcus thermolithotrophicus DSM 2095. Taxonomy (NCBI): domain Archaea; kingdom Methanobacteriati; phylum Methanobacteriota; class Methanococci; order Methanococcales; family Methanococcaceae; genus Methanothermococcus; species Methanothermococcus thermolithotrophicus. Next base: position 5,875 of record NZ_AQXV01000026.1, read on the forward strand.
TTGTGACCTACAACAATTAAGTCTCCTTTTTTGATTTTTCTTATGACCTTAGTCTCTGCCCTATTTTCTTCTGGATAAACTACAATAACCGCATCCATTTTTGGGTTTTCAACCTCTATCCAGTTACCGTTATATTTTATGTAAGTTGGGTGGTTCGTAGTTGAGTAGAACCCATCTGGTAGTACCATGTCTTTTTCTGCAGGCTTTAATTCTACATCCTCAATCTCTGGAATCTCTGCCCCAATGTTCTGGAGCTCTTCCAGTATTTGATCCAGATGTTGTTGATTTTTTCCGCAAATTAATATTTTTGCATATGATGGATCGGTTTTTTTCTTTCCTATGTCAAACTCTAGAACCTTGTAATCTCCATCTAAATCTAAAACAGTATCAAAAACTTTTGGGAGTATTAAGTTGTCTATGATATGCCCCCTTAATTCAATCTCTCTAACGAACATAGAATCACCCGATACTTTAATAATAATATGTTATTGAAATAGATTATTAATTTAAAATAAAATTAATCATCATTTTATTTATATGGTGGTGTGCGAATTTATAAACTTTGCATATATCTGAATTGAATTAAATAAATAATTTAAATTACTATAAATTTTAAGTATATGTTGTCAAATTTAAAATTTACTTTAATAGCAGCGATTTTAATGCACAAGCCTATTCTCGGTACTCACTCATGAACTTTGGAATATGTTTAACAGCCATACTTAAAGACATGGTATCGTATCTATTTTTCAAATATCCTCTTTTTATCATCTCATTTCCAACCCAGTCACTGAATCTTTTGTCCTGGATAACCACTACACCGTAGTCTGTTTCTGTTCTTATAAGTCTTCCTATCATCTGAATAACTGTTCTAGCCATTATGTGGAACGAAGTCATTAAAAAAGCGTTCCAATGTGCATTTTTAGCCCCTTTAAGTTTTAATCTATCTTCCAATAAATTCTGCTCCCTTTTTAACAATGGTGTTGGAACCGGGAAAGGAAGGCTATCTATAATAACACTTGTTAGTGCGTCTCCTGGAATATCTACTCCTTCTGCAAACCTTCCTGTCGCAAGTAGTATACCTCCGTGTTTTTCAAACGTTTCTTTTAATTTTTTAGCTTCCTTCCCATCCATTCCTGGTTCATAACAATATATTCTTCTATTCAATCTATCTACCAGATATTCATAAGCACTTTTTAAGTCTCCGAAGCTCTTAAATAAAACTAATGTATTACCATCGCAGGCTTTTATGAGCTTTAGAAGATTTTCATTTGCTTTTTTTCTCTTTAAGTCGTTTGATAGTGGGGAAGTATAGTTAAACTTCATGTCTTCTCCGTCACTTAATGCAATGATTTTTCTCCTATCCTTTGGAAATGGACTGTCTAAAATCAGTTTTTCACTGCTGCCCATCCCGGTTTTAAGTGCATGGATACCTAAGTCCCCAATTGTAGCCGAGCAATGAATAACCGAAGCATCACCATAAAGCCTTTTTAAATAGCTTGAAACAAAAACAGGCTCACAAAGTATTGAGTTGTTATTTTTATAAACTACAAAGTTGTTTGTTATTGATTTTAACCCGTCCAAATTGTTTAAAAACTCCATTAATGCCATATCTCCAATTCTTCTTTCGGTGACAAATTGGAGCTCCAATGGTATGAGTGCCTTATTATCTATCTTGAACTTTAAACTTTTTTTATCCAATTCTACGTTGTCTTGAAGTCCTTGGATTTTTTGTTTTATCTTCTTTATCTGCTGATATCCGTCTAAAAGTGTTCCCAATATTGCTACGTCCTCATTAAATTTCCAAGAAGTTATCTTAAAGCCATCGAAGATAAGTGTATTTTTACAGTCTTTAATGGTGGCAGCATTTTTTGAAACATAGTCTTCAACTACAGTCCAGAAACCTTCATCACTGTCAGTTCTTTCAAAGTACCTCTTTAATTTACTTGGTGAATAGTGATAAGCCATAAACCTAAGTCTTTTAATGGCTATATCTGGATTTATAGTGATTGTAGCAGCATTTCTTATACTTCCTTCTAGTTTATGGGCTTCATCACAGAATATTATTTCAGTTTTCTTTTTTTTGTCTATTTCATCTTTTAGATAATAGTATATGCTGTTGTTCATGATTACAACATCTGCATCGGTGCTTTCAATTTTTGCTTTTTGATAGTCACAAACACAGAATGGGCAGTAGTATTTTGTTACATCATCTATTGTTATCGGTTCTTTTTTTGTTCCACAGATGCAGTTTGGTTTTTTATTCGGTCGGTAGTTGCATCTCTTGTTTAGCTGGCAGTAAAGGGTGTTTGCTTTTTCTCCTTTGGATTTACAGAAAAAATTTCCCTTCCCCATCATAAATGATACTTTTAAATTATGTTTTAATGAATTTAAATCTTCAAATATCCTTTCCTGCTGGTCTATTGTTTCAGTTAAAATCATGACTCTCTTTCCCTTTTCTGCAAAATAAAGTGCAGGAATAAGGTAAGAAAGAGTTTTTCCAACACCTGTCGGAGCTTCAATCACTAAATTTTTCCCATTAGATACACAGTGGAAAATCTTTTCCATCATTTTAATCTGTTGCGGTCTGATCGTATAGTATGGGAATTTGTCATGAATATATTCTTTAAACTCGTGAATATTCATTAAATCACCTGAATATAGTGAAGGTGAGCTATAAAATCCGTAGGATTTTATTCAATCACCCGAACATAGTGGAAGGTGAGCTATATCCCTGTAGCGAAGCTACATGGAAGTTGAATCACCATAAACGAAAAAGTGTTTCTTACCTATTCAACAATAGATACGGTCCTCTAACTTATTTTTTTAATAATATAAAAAATTAGGTAAATATAATATGGATTACATAACATAAAAAATAATAAATAAAATTTGCTTTTAATTACTTTAGAAAAATAAGCGATAGGTATAGAATAATTATTCTATCATATTACTCATACATCTTTTCAACATATTCCTTTACCATTCTTTCAGCATCGAAGTATTCAACAACATGATTTACACAGTTTGCCACTTTTTCCCACCAGACATCAGTATCATACATCTTGGCAGCTTTTTCAATCTGTTCATACATACTATTCGCTTCATAAGCCTCATCAGTATTTACTCCGTCCCCAATCGTAAAACTGTCATCAGGATACATTTCTGCCCATTCTACATGCCAACCATCTAAAGTACTCATGTGAATTGAACCATTCATTGATGCGGTCATTCCCGATGTTCCAGAAGCTTCATTTGGTCTTTTTGGAGTGTTTAACCAAACATCCGAACCCATTTTTAGCATTTTACTTAATTTCAACTCATAACCTGTAAGTATCGCAGCTCCTTTTAATTCTCTTGTTTTTGAAATTATCCAATTGAATGTAATTTGAGCATTTGAATCGTTAGGATGCGGTTTTCCTGCCCAAATTATTTGTATTTTTTTATCATCAAGTAATTTTTTCAATCTTTTCTCGTCATATAGTGGGAAATAAGGTCTTTTATAGTCTGCAAATCTCCTAGCCCATACAATGGTCAGTATATTCGGATCAAAAAGTTTCCCGGTTTGGTCTGCAACTTCTTCAAAGAGCTGCCTTTTCAATTCTATTTTTCTTTCCCTTAGTTTTTCATAGTCCTTATTCTTTGAAGCTTCTCTTATTATCTCATCTTGCCAATAGTATTTATCCTGAGCGTTTGTTATGCTTATTATTTCACATCTATCATCTACCCAACTCCACATTTTCTCTGTGGTGTCCTTATGTAACTTTGAAACTGCATTGGCTTTTTTAGACATTCTTAATGCTGCAACAGTTAAATTGAATGGGTTTCCACCAAGTTTTTCTGCAGTTTTAACATCTACATTCCCAAAAAATCCCATACTGTTCAGTAAATTTATATCTTGGGTTTCATTTCCTGCAGATACTGGAGTATGGGTTGTAAAAACAAGATGTTCCCTAACATAATCTAATCCATACTCCTCAAGCATTTTAAATGCAAGTGGCAAAGGATGAGCTTCATTGATGTGATATAATTTAACATTTTCACATTCTCTAATAACTTTATACCCTCCAATTCCAAGGACTATTTCCTGAGCTATATGCGTTAAATTATTTCCATCGTATAAGTTATAGGATATAGTTCTCGAAAGATGGTCATTTTCAGGAATATCTGTTGTTAAAAAATATATCGGACATGTTCCAAAAACATCTTCTTCTAATTTATATGCTTTAACCCATACTGTAGCTCCATTGATGGTTACCGGAACCTTTAAATCAATATCTGTTAAAAATTCGTAGAACTTTCGGATGTTTTCTACCTTCATCCTGCCTTCTTTATCTCTAACTTGATCGTAGTATCCATAACTCCAGAGCATTGAAACTCCAACAAGTGGTAACTCCAATCTTTTGGCCACTTTAAAATGAGATCCTGCTAGAAATCCCAATCCCCCAGCATATGTTTTTAAAGCCTGATCGATGGCAAATTCCATACAAAAGTAAGCAGTATTTTTCATGTTGTCCCACCATCTCAATAAACAAAATAATGATCTTGTTAATCCATATCTATTTATATCGATTCTCATTTAAATATATAGTTCATCTAACCTAACATCATTATCTAGTTGCAGTTATTATTGTTATTGGATTTTTTGCTATCATCATATGGCCAGAACTTATTTTTTTGCCATATGCAACTGAAACATTAACTATTTCAACATCATAATCTGCTTCAAGAATTTTTATTAATTTAGTAGCATTTTCAAGGACTATTACATTTGCTACGATATATCTAACATCTTTTTTCTTTAATATTTCCAGTATCAAATCGATGTTTTTTGTGCCACCAATAAAAACTTTATTAAATTCTAAATCGGGCAGTACATCCTCTACTTTACCATGTATTACTTCACAGTTTTTAATATTAAATTTCTCCAAATTCTTTTTTGTTGTATGTATTGCATCATCTGCAAGGTCAATAGCATAAACAAATTTGCATCTCCTTGCAATTTCAACAGTCATACCCCCACTTCCACAACCTATGTCAACAACCACGTCATTTTTGTTTAATCTTAGTTTACCTATACTTACGGCCCTTATTTCTTCTTTTGTGATTGGAACGCCATCCATTCTAAAAAAATCGCCGTCTTTTATCATTTTTTGCACCTTTATATACTTACAAAATTATAAATAGTGAATTGCATTAACTATATAGTGGTCAATAATGATAACCTTATTAATGTCATAATGATATCTTTTTTAAATATTTATTATTAATATATTATATACAGGAGGATAGTATGGCTGATGATCTAACAAATTTACCAGGAGTTGGTCCTTCAACTGCAGAAAAGCTTATTGAAGCAGGATATTTAGACTTTATGAAAATTGCTACTGCAACTATCGGAGAACTTACGGATATTGAAGGAATTAGTGAGAAAGCTGCAGCTAAAATGATAATGGCTGCAAGGGATATGTGTGACCTTGGTTTCAAAAGTGGTGTAGATCTCCTAAATCAGAGACGAAGTGTTTGGAAACTATCAACAGGTAGTAAAGAGCTCGACGAGATATTGGGAGGAGGATTGGAAAGCCAGTCAATAACTGAATTTGCAGGTATGTTTGGGAGCGGAAAAACTCAAGTTATGCACCAAGCATGTGTAAGTTTGCAGTTTGAAGACAGTGTATTTATAGCAGACAGTAGTTTAAAAGAAAACGAGCTCGAAAATCCCAAAGCTGTTTATATAGATACTGAAGGAACATTTAGACCTGAAAGAATTATCCAGATGGCTGAGGCCATTGGAGTAGATGGACAGATGGTTTTAGATAATACATATGTTGCTAGAGCATACAATTCCGATATGCAGATGTTATTTACAGAAAAAATTGAAGAATTGATAAAATCAGGAGATAACATTAAATTAGTTATAATAGACTCTTTAACAAGTACATTTAGAAATGAATATACTGGTAGAGGAAAACTTGCAGAAAGGCAGCAAAAACTCGGTAGGCACATGGCTACATTAAACAAACTTGCAGACTTATACAACTGTATTGTACTTGTTACAAACCAGGTTGCTGCAAGGCCTGATGCATTCTTTGGAGCTGCAGAACAGGCAATCGGTGGTCACATTGTAGGTCACGCTGCAACATTTAGGCTCTTTTTAAGAAAAGGAAAAGGAGATAAAAGAGTTGCCAAGCTCTACGATTCACCACATTTACCTGATGCAGAAGCCATGTTTAGAATAACTGAAAAAGGAATTCAGGATTAATTTTTAATTATTATTTTTTATTTTTTTAGTTCCTAACTATTTATTTTATCATTCCTTTCTCTTTTTGCCATTTCATTCTTTTTCCAAGTATGCATTTTCCTCCCCTATTTCCTCCGATTGGAACTTTTGGAGTACCTAAACAGTTCATACATCTTGCCATAACACTGGCTCCCAGTGCAAGACCGTCTTCAACAAATACAACGTTATCGTCAACTTTTTTCCATATATCTAATTCATTTAATTTTTCTAAAACCAGTTTTGGTTTTTCTCCGGTGATTCCTGCTCTTCCAGTTATACCAACTGCTGTTTTATCACTTACCAATCCCTTCTCTTTTGCAAGGGCCACTATTCTCTTCGTGATTTCAGCTGAGATTATATCCAAAGTATACAACAATGTAGGTACGTTACTTTCTTGGATAATTTTGGCACCTATTTCTTTTAATTTTGGAATATCACTGCCGTTTTCACCAACATCACAACCTATTAAAACTGTTCCGGCTTTTTTAGCACTTTCAGGATTTACTGGAACCGTACCAAATCTTTCCACTCCTTCTGGAACTTCTTTGATTACTATGTATTTATGGGCCTCTTCTGCATACTTTTCAGCTAACTCTTTGTTTATTTTTCCTTTCTCTTTTTTAATATCTAAAACTGCACCTTTATCTTTACTAACAAGTTTGCTTCCCTTTACAACACTATCAGCAATTGCCCCAGCTAAACCGCATAAATTTCCAACAACTTTTGCGTAAGGTTCTGAGTCATCTGTAATCCTACCTGCAAGTGTTGTACCAAAGTCAATACTTATACATGGGTTTCTAAAGTCCACTTCTGTCCATTTACTACCAACTTTTATACCTGCTGTAACCAATTCCCCTTCCATCTCATTCGCAACGACTTCTTTTCCAGTTGGTGGAACAACTCCTGTAACAGCTCCATCAAAAATTATTTTGTCCATCAAGCTGTATTCGTCAAAAGGCTTTGGGAGCTGATTTTTTGACATTGCTGGAGCCATTTTTGAAGGGGGAACTCCTGCCTTTAAACACCCGTCTGCTAAGGCTATAATCATTGCACTAACTTCTTCAGGAGATGCAAAACCTGCTGTAACACCTGTACTTCTTACTACAAAGTGCAAATCGTCAATTGTTAAGTTTCCGTTTTTAAGTGCACCAAGTAAAACATCCTTTACCATGTCGGAAACTGCTTCTTTGGTTAATTCTACTCCCCAAAGGGTTTTTCCAAAGACCTTCTCCCCTTTCTTAGGTGGCCTAACATCCCTAGTCATCTTTACTTCCTTACTTATTATGCAGGTTTTTCCGGTTTCCATATTGGTTCCAGTTATAATGGATTTTGTTGTAGTATTCCCCAATTCAACCGATGCCACAATATAGTATGGATTTCTGTTTAACTCCAGTAAATCCACGGTTTGGGATTTTGCATAGTGAACCTTAGGCGATTTTTTGAAAATAGATGTAATGGAATCTAAAAAACCCACGATATCATCCCCGCGATTTTTATATCTAGTAATATTCGGATTTGAGAATATATAAAAATTTTTAATTGATGTGTTGATATATACTATCAGATTTTACCATATGCACATATAATAATCATAATTACAACAAATCAATTACTTCCAAAAATAAATCTATCGAATATATGCTTTACAACAGTAGATGGTCTGTCCATATCTCCTTTTTCATTAATATAATCTATCAGTTCACTGTCATTTACAAATTTAAAGATTTTATCAATTTTGTTGTCATCCATTTTATTCATTATCTTTCTAAGTGTTAGTCCATGATCTATCTCTTTACCTACTTCTCTTTTCCAGAGCTTTTCATAATTCTTCAAATATTCTAAGTCATAATCATTCGATAGGCATTCATCTATGATTTTTGCACATATTTTTGCACATTTTGCCCCATAGTATAAACCGCCGCCACTTAAAGGCTTAACTTGTCCGGCTGCATCACCAACAAGTAATGTGTTGTTTCTTACGGTTTTTGAATAACCTATGGGAAGAGCCCCTATAGAAAACTCAACTGTAACAGCATTTTTCAGCATTTCACTTGCAACAGGATGATTGTTAATGAAGTTTAAGAGTTTTTCATAGGCATTTTTAGTGTCACATAGTCCAACTCTAACTCTATCCTTTCCCATTGGTATTATCCAAGTAAAAAACTTTTCACTGTATTTTCTATCAAAAAAAACATAAACAAAATCATCATCAATGTTAACATTTACTAGTTCAAGCTGAGCTCCGGCTAATATCTCCCTGTTTCTCACAAGTCCCAACGATTTCCCTATTGTGGATCTTACACCATCGGCCCCAACTATAACTTCGGGAGATATGTGGTACTTATTTCCCATATGGGAAACCAATAAATCATATTTTTTTTCGTATCCGTGTTTAACCCCCATTTTGCTGAGTAATCCTTCAGATTTGTTTCCATTTTTGATTTTTCCATATGCTTTTAATAAAAAATCAGTGTTTTTTGATGCTCTAGTCGCGATGTCCTTATCCATAACTTTTCTTTCAAATACGTAGGCTCTTATCTCTTCATTCCCTACTTTTAGGTTGTTGTTCTTTGAGTAAATATATGCTCCCCTAACTTTGTTTACCATACCTTTTGGGTTTCCAAGTTCTTTAACTCCTTTTTTACTTATTAATCCCGCGCACTGTAAAGGTACACCAATTTCTTGATGCTCTTCGATAATTAGAACCTTATGATTTTTTATGTTTTCCCCAGTTATGCATCCAACAGGTCCGCCACCTACAATAACAACATCATATTTGTCGAGATCCATCATATCCCTATTTCCGAGTGTTTGAAAATTCTATGTCAAAATTGGAAAGATTTATTAATTCTGGTTTACATATATCGAAAACACGTATTTAAATATAGTTCATCCGGCATAAATTCTAATAATCCCAATAAGGCGAATTTTTTAATAAATTAAAATTATTTCAATTAAATTTAGATTATTCAATAATTCAATAATTGTAGTAAATTTATTGTAATATAGTAATATGGATATTTGACAGGGGGACGAAATATAAAATTATATGTTATGGAGGTTATTACGTGATATATATAGTCGGTATTGGCCCGGGAGATAAAAAATACCTTACCCTAAAATCTATTGAAATCGTGAATAATGCAGATATTATAGTTGGGAGCAAGAGAGCTCTGAATCTTTTTCAAACAATTGGAAAAAAGTATGATGAATCCAAAACGAATGAAGTGGGTTTCAAACAACGAAGCCAGCAATTTCATACATTGACTAAAAACTTGAAAAGTGAACTATACGAGTTACTACAAAAGAACAAAGATAAAAATATAGTAGTACTTTCTACGGGAGATCCATGCTTTAGTGGTCTTTTAAAGACTATTTTAAGCTATGAGTTTATAAGTAAAGATGATTTAGAAGTAATTTCTGGGATATCTTCGATTCAAATTGCAGCAGCGAAATTGAAAATATCCTGGGAAGACTATCACATACTAACACTTCATGGGAAGGAGAATAATAGAAAACTTCTACTGGAGCTAATTAAAAATGGTGAAAAGGTAATTTTTCTTCCAGGTGATTTAAAGGAAGACATTGAATTTTTAATAAAAAATGGAATAGATCCTGAAAGAAAAATAACAGTATGCGAAAATTTAACATACGAAAACGAAAGAATAGTATATGATAGTTTAAAAAATATATTGTTATACGATGAATTTTCTTATTTATGTGTATGTGTAATGGGATAGATATTAGGCTTTTGGTGATAAAATGAAAAAAATAGGCCTTCTTTTGATAGGCATAATTTTTGTTATATTTTCCGGGTGCGTAGGGAGCAGTATGGGGGTTTCTCAAGTTGTAGATAATAGCCCATATCCGGAGTTTATTTACGTCGATAAGGATGTAATGAGCATGGTAATAAGTGAAAAAGCTGATAAAGAAATACCTTCGTTTGCATTTGCCTTTATAGATGGAGCATATATAAATAAAGACGATAAACAGCAAATTGCTATAAAAACACCATTATGGATGGTTGCTGGATTGTACAGTAAAGAGGGCATAAGTGCTGAAGAAGGATATATATTTATGAATTCCCAATATATCGGAAAACCCGATCCTAAATTCAAAGATCTACTGCCAGATTATAACGACGTGGTTATATATACTAAAGAAGGCGCCATGTGTGTCAAAATTGACCAAGAATACACGCTTATAGGGGCAGTTGTAGAGGACAATAGTATACCTACAGAGTATAAAGAAAGTATACTGGGTATGTTAAATGGATTAAAGAGCATAGGGAACAAAAAAGTTATGAGCTCACAGTTTATTAAAAAAGATGGACTTATAATAGGAAATATTACTATGGAACCTATTACGGTAGATGATATTACAAATATAAATTATGATATTAACTATGTGCCAATCGAAGTTAAGGTAGATGGTTGGAACAGAAAAGATCAAAATACATATACAAAAGGATACAACTACATGATAGTTTACAAATTACCAGTAAATAAAGAAGCTATAAAAAACATCATTGAAAAGCAGCAGTTAAAAGAACAAAACATAAAGAAATTAAAAGATACTACATATAACGACTGGGATGTTGGAGTATATCGAAATAACTTTGGAAAAATATATATTTGTAGCAAGGAGTTGGAATATGGCTCAGTTTGTATAATAACCAACGATTTAAAAAACCTTGACGATGTGGAGGTTTTTGAAAAGCAATAAATAAAATTTTTCCATCGAGACAAATTCGTGGGATTCTCGACGAAAATCTTCGATTTTCGTATAACAAAATAAAATTTGGTGGTTACTATGGACATAACTCAGTTTATCCCTGATTTAGGTGCCGGTTTTATAACTGGTTTTGTTGTTGGATGGGGGATAAAAAAAGCCATTAAGGTTGTAATTGCACTTATTGGTCTTTATATCCTAAGTTTGATATATTTAAATAACTTGGGAGTAATTTCAATAAATAGCGATGCCCTTTTTGGGCTCGTTGGTGGTATGGAAAGTTCTATAGCTTCATATGGGAGTCAGGCTGCAGGTTTAATTCACTCTGCATCGTTAGGCGGAGGTTTTGCAATAGGTTTTGCAGCAGGATTTAAGCAAGGTTAATTATAGATTCAAAGAAATATTATCCAATATTCTTTGAAATACTAACTTATATTTCTTTTTTTATTGTATATATTAAAAAAGGCGTGAAATCATGAGGACAAGGTTAAGAGATTTTGTAGAAGTTGAAGAAGGGTTTTTTGCAGTTAATACATATTATCATCCAGAGGATAGGATAATTTCCTTTTTAAGGTATTTGAACCTTGAAAAAATAGGAAATGAGGTATTGAAAAAATATGAACTAGATCCAAAGGACATTAGAACATTGAATGGAAAAAAATACATTAAAGTGGCTGAAACTGGAAAAGCATATGAGATTTTAAAGGAGTATTATCCTGAGTATCTATTTTATGATGAATTTAACGATGTTTTGCTTCATGGAATACCTAAAGATAGGGTGAAAAATATATTAAGACCCCATGAAAGACTGGAAGAAATTTTAAACTCCCAGAATAACGAATATGAAGAAAAATGTGCTAAACTGGCCAACATACTTAATGAATATGGTTTAGATTATAAAAATATGGGAGTTTCAGGCTCAACTGTTTTAAAACTTAACAATAAAAATTCAGATATTGATTTTGTAATTTACGGGATGAAAAATCATAAAAAAGCTAGAGAAATATTAGAAGAAACTTTTAAAGATGGCAAACTTTCCCCTCTTTCAGATGAGTTCTGGCAAAAAGCTTATAAAAAGAGAATAAAAGACGGAACTTTAAGTTATGATGAATTTGTATGGCATGAAAAACGAAAATTTAATAGGGGTGTAGTAGATGGAGTAATGTTCGATCTTTTAGCTACAAGAGAGTGGGATGAAATAACTGAAAATTATGGAAGTAAGAAGTATGAAAACCTTGGATTTGTGAAGATAGAAGCTACTGTGAAAAATGATGATTATATGTTTGACAATCCTGCAGTTTATGAAGTAGAGGATGTTAAAATATTAAATACTGATGGTTTAGATTTAAATTATGAAGATATTAAAGAAGTGGTTTCATTTACTCATACCTATGCTGGACAGTGTTTTGAAGGGGAAAGAATCGTGGTTAGGGGTAAATTAGAAAATGTAATATTTTCAAATAAAGGTGAGAAAAATAATAAAAATTACAAAAGAGTTGTTGTTGGGACTTCAAGAGAGGCATTTAATGAATATATAAAATTGGTGTAGGTTGACATATTTACATAATACATACTTATTGCTTTGGGGGATAGAATGGATATTCCAAATTATGGAAAAATTGATGCAAAGACAATAGTATTTGATATGAATGGTACATTAGCCACAGATGGTAAAGTTAAAGATGATGTTAAAAATTTGTTACAAAAATTAAGTGAAAAATATAGGATCGTGGTTTTAACGGCAGATACCTTTGGAACCATTAAAGAAGAATTTAAAAACTTAAATGTGCATATTGAGATCATAGACAATACCAATGAAAAATATGAGAGCTCTAAAAAATATGGTCCCTACATAGGTATAGGCAATGGAAACAACGATGTTGAAATGCTTAAAAGTTCTGAACTTGGTATCTGTGTAGTTGGTGAAGAAGGAGCATCTGTTGAAGCTCTTTTAGTATCTAAGATTGTGGTTAAGGATGTTAAGGATGCCATCAATCTGTTTTTGAATGAGAAAAGATTAATAGCTACACTTAGAAAATAACAAACTAATAGTAGAATATGAACAAAAAAGCAGTTTAAGAATTTTAAGTATTATTTTTAATTTATTTTTATTTGATGGTATTTCAAATATTCCTAAAAAATAATAACCATAGTTGTTTGCATTAGATATTGAAAAATACCTTCAATGAATTTAAGGAAGATTATAATTTATTTTAAAATAGGCCTAATAACAACCATTTGAGAATTTAGAGTATGTAAATATCCACTGCAACCTACAGTTGCAGGGATCGAAGCAAATCGGAGATTTGCTGTCGAAGTAAATCCGAAGGATTTACTGATCGAGACAAATTTCTTTGAAATTTGTCGATTCACAAAAACCTTTGGTTTTTGTCGAACTCACAAAAATCGAAGATTTT
>NZ_AQXV01000027.1:0-20043 GCF_000376965.1 Methanothermococcus thermolithotrophicus DSM 2095
ATGGATCCCTTTGGAAAGTATAAAACTGTGGTATCTGCAAGAGCTGCAGATAAAACCATACTGAAAAAATGTCAAGATGGAGGTATTGTTTCAGCCGCATATATATACGGTTTGGAAAATGGCCTCTTGGATGGTGTTATTGTTGCAGATAAAGATGACAAATTACAAACAACTCCTAAAGTTGCAACAACAGTTGATGAAGTTTTAGAGGCTGCTGGAACCAAATACACAGTCTGTCCAACTATAAGTGTGATAAAGAGTGCAGTTAGAGAGTATGGATGTGAAAAACTTGGAGTTGTTGGAACTCCATGCCAAATAATTGCAACTAGAAAATTAATGAAATATCCTATAGGATTTAGGCACGTTCCTGATAAACTGGCATTAATTGTGGGAATATTCTGTATGGAAAACTTCCCATACAATGGTATGAAAACCATCATCGAGGAACACTGTGGAATAAAGATGGAAGATGTTGCTAAAACTGATATTGGAAAAGGTAAATTCTGGGTATATTCCAAATGGGGAGATGTTAAATCCATCAAATTAAAAGAAACCCACCCATACGAACAACAATCCTGCCACGTATGTATGGATTACACAGCTGAATTGGCTGATATTTCCACAGGTTCGGTGGGAAGCCCAGATGGCTGGAGTACAGTATTCATAAGAACTGCTCAAGGAGAAGAGTTCTTTAACAAAATGGTTGAAGCCGGAGCATTGGAAGTTAAACCAATAGAAGAAGTTAAACCTGGTTTAGGATTAGTTGAGAAACTATCACTAACTAAAAAAGAGAAAAACGCAAAAGAAATCGAACATAGAAAAGAAATTGGATTACCAGTTCCTTATTAGAATCTTTACTTTGGATCCAACCTTTTTTAAAGGTTGGAAGGAGATTGGATTACCAGTTCCTTATTAACTACCTAAAGGCACGCCAAGTAAAACGAGGTAGTGCATTCTTTGGATCCAACCTTTTCTAAAGGTTGGTTTGTCATCTCTAAAAGGATATCCCATTCTAACAATCATATCCCTGCATAATTCTCTTTTTAATTATTTACAAGAAAATCAAACAACCATGGTTTTTAAGATAAGTTTTTATGATGGTTGGTTCCACTATTTTAAATATGTTAATTTAATTGGGGGATTATTTTGAAGCTCCGTCTTATTGAATGTTATATTCCAAAACACATTTTTGCAGGTCTTGATGGTATTGTCAAAGACGATCAGTTGGATATTATTTGGACGCATGTGGAAGAAGAAGCCAACTATACCCTTATAAGAATACTCACAACACTAAAAAGTACTGAAAAAATAGTGGATAAACTAAACAATCAATATGGTGGCTCCAAATTTAGAATAATCGTATTTCAACCTACAACTACCGTACCTGAAGTAATTGAAGAACCTACTGAAAAAAATGGTAACATACCGGAAAGACTCTCTCGTCAAGAAATATATGGAAAAATGTATGAAACAACAAACATTTCAAAAGAGTATTTTTTAATGATAGTATTATCTGCAATTGTGGCATCTATTGGTATATGGAAAAATGATGTTGCAGTGATTATAGGATCTATGATAATCGCCCCACTTTTATCCCCTAACATAGCATTATCTTATTCCATAACTGTAGCAGATAGTAATCTTGCAAAAAAATCAATAAAAAACCTTTTGTTAGGAACGGGAATCGTTTTAATATTATCCATAGTTCTAGGGCACTTTTTACCCATAACTCCTGCAAATCCACAAATTTCTTCGAGGATGAACTTAGATATAGAGCAGGTCATAATCGCTCTGGCGGCAGGTATAGTTGGGGCCATATCCACAATATCTGGAATTTCTTCTGCAGTAGTAGGAGTTATGATAGCAATAGCTTTACTGCCTCCCTTGGTAGCTTTTGGGCTCTCCGTTGGGGCAGGCTATTATATTGAATCAATTCCAATACTGCTATTGTTTATTGCAAATATAATATCTATAAACCTTTCATCAGTTTTACTTTTCTTTTTGTATGGCATATCACCATATAAGTGGTGGGAAAGAGAAAAAGCTAGAAAACTGACAATTATTGCAATATCCGTATGGATGAGCCTTTTAATTATGCTTATTATGTTAATCACTGTTTTTAGATAAAACATTTAACTTTTATTGTTAATTTAATTTTGACAATGAAAAAAAGATAATTACTAGGCTTTGATTTAAATGAATTCTTAAAATTTCGAAAAATTAAGTTTTCTATATATCCAATGAAATGATAAATGTTGAATAAAGATTATCAAGAGTTTGATAACCACCAATCAAAAAATAATATATGAGCTCACAATATTATATGTGTAATAAAGGAATGAACTAAAGAGAAATAATTGTAAAATGTTATTCAGTCTTTATATTTTTACCTTCTTCGTAATCGCTGTCAACATATAATTCTATACATCCAGTACCTAATGATATTGGTTTTCCAACGATTATGTTTTCTACAACTCCTTTTAATTCGTCGTTGTATCCTCTCATTGACGCAGCGTACAGGTGTTTAACTGTTTCCTCGAATGCAGCTCTTGCAAGAACAGAAGCTTTTCCACCACTGATACCATGCCTACCTATTGGTTTTACTTCACCGTCTGCTGTCATAAGGTCTGCAACCAACATCAAATGTCTTATATCCACAGTAAGCCCCTGGTTACTCAGTGTTGCATTCATTTCATTTATAATAGCGTTTCTTGCAGCTTCAATTCCAAGTACTTCCTGAATCTCTATAATATTGTTTGTAATGGTTCTAGTCTTATCAACGCCTTCAATAGTGAAAACCTCTTTTAAGTTTGAACCTTCACTGTAGAGTACATATTCATCTACTTCTTTTCTTATAATAACCCTTGATATATTTGGAACTCCCGTTAGGTGAATTGATCTAATCTTTGGGAGTCTTTTTCTAAGGGCCTTTAATGAAGGGGTTTTTATTTTTAATTGAAGTGTGTAACCATCAACCTCGATTTTCAACTTCATTTTCTTTTTGATGGATTCTACAACATGATCAACTGTTATTCCTCTTTTTGCCAGTTCGTCCTTATCCAAAATAATAGTTATACATTCATCAACTAAGTTAACACTTATGTCATCTGAAACTGATTCTACGGTGGTACTTTCTATGTTCCTTGCTATTTCTTCAGCCTTTTCTCTATCGTATTTGTATTCATCCTCTAAGAATATGGTCATTGTAGGTGTGGATGGTTCTTTTCTTGCATCCACGATTTCAATCATCCTTGGAAGACCCAATGTAACGTTCAATTCTGCAACCCCTGCATAGTGGAAGGTTCTCATCGTCATCTGGGTACCTGGTTCACCAATTGATTGGGCAGCAATTACTCCTACTGCTTCACCAGGCTCGACAAGTGTTCTTTCGTAAGCAACAATAGTTTCCTTAATAATCTCGTCAATAATATTTTCATCTTCTATGTTTTCGCTTACTATTTTTTTGGCCAACTCTTCCTTTAATGAAGGTGGTAATATGGTGCCATCTAATTTTTTTTCTATTTCCACCATTTTTTCCATTTATTTCACCATCTTAAATTAAATAAAGGGGGATAATTAAAATAAAAGAATAAATTATAGGCATCTCTTAAGGATTTGAGCTACATTATTGTTTTAAATTTAGTTTTCATACTTTGATTTAACTTTTGTAATTATTTTCTCTAAATCTACTCCTTTTCCATGATCTGCCTTTGATGGATCTACTAAATCTTCCCCGTATTCAAACTGGACAATTAATCCTCTTGAATCCCTTACAGTACCGTCATATTCTGCTTTGATATCCTGAAGTGCGTTAACCAGTCTTCTTTGCATGTAACCTGACTGAG
This sequence comes from Methanothermococcus thermolithotrophicus DSM 2095, assembly GCF_000376965.1. Taxonomy (NCBI): domain Archaea; kingdom Methanobacteriati; phylum Methanobacteriota; class Methanococci; order Methanococcales; family Methanococcaceae; genus Methanothermococcus; species Methanothermococcus thermolithotrophicus. Next base: position 3,846 of record NZ_AQXV01000027.1, read on the forward strand.
CAGTTCTCACAGCCTGGTCGACAAGACCTTCCCTACCTCCCATCGCGTGGAAGAAGTACTCTGTAGGTGAAAGTCCTTTTTTATAGCAGCTCCTAACGAAACCATGTGATTTCGCTGTTAAGCTACCTTTCTCAAAGTGAGGTAATGTTCTTCCTCTGTAACCTCTGAAGATCCTACCTCCCCTAACTGACTGCTGACCGACACAACCTGCCATCATTGTAATGTTTAACAATGAACCTCTTGCACCGGTTCTAGCCATCAGTGCCGCATGGTTGTCTTTACTTAAATATTTCTCTGCAATTTTACCTGCTTCATCCCTTGCCTTACCTAGGATTTGCATGATATATGCTTCCCTAGATTCTTCTAAGCCTCTACCAGGTAATGGTTCCAATGTACCATTTTCATATTGAGCAATGATTTCTTCAACTTCTTCCTCTGCCTTGTCCAGAGCTCTTTGAATTTCTTCAATTGCACTTTCTGGAATATCCTCGTCATCAATACCTGTTGTGAACCCTTTTATCATAAATGCTCTTATGGCCATCTTTGTTGCAGTATCCAAGAATCTCCTTGCAGCTTCTGATCCAAACTCTTTAACAACCATGTTTAGGATGATACCTGCTTCAGAACCGTATCCGTTTTTATCGATAACACCTTTTATCAACTGGCCGTTTTTGATTACAACATAGGCATCATGTTCACATTCTTCAAATTTACATTCGTCACATTTCTTACATATTTTTGCCCTATATTTTAAGCTCAATCCTTCAGGCAAGGTTTTACTGAAGAGTTTTTTTCCACAGTACAAGGGTACTCCATCCTTAACAATATCCGGTTCTCCTAACTCAGCCTTAAGCCCTGCCCCTCTTAGTATGATTGAAGCTTCATCTTTTGTAAAGTAGGAACTTGTTAAGATGTATGCTCCAGAGATGAAGTCGTGAATTGCCCCAATAATAGGTCCTCCGAATCTTGGGGATATGATATGTTTTTCTACAAGCATTAAACTTTCAGCTTCTGCTATGGCTTCTTCTGATTGTGGAACGTGAAGGTTCATCTCGTCCCCATCGAAGTCCGCGTTGTAAGGAGGACATACACATAGGTTGTGTCTAAATGTTCTGTAAGGTAATACCTTAACTTTATGGGCCATAATTGACATTCTGTGAAGTGAAGGCTGCCTGTTGTAAAGTACAATATCTCCATCCATTAGATGTCTTTCAACAATCATTCCTTCTTCGATATTTTCAATCCAATGGTCTCTGTTTTTATCGGTTATTTTTATCTTTAATTCTTCTTCTTTTCCATCTTTCATTCTAATTTTCTTTATAATGTAGTTAATACCTGGAGGTTTATCTGGACTGTTTCTAAGGAGCTCCCTTATTTTCTCCATATTATGCTTTGTAACTTTTTCTGGAACAGTTAGTTCCTTTGCAATCATTTCCGGAACTCCAACTTCGTTAATACTTAAACATGGATCTGGTGAGATAACAGTCCTCGCAGAGAAGTTAACCCTTTTACCTGCTAAGTTATGTCTAAATCTTCCTTCTTTACCTTTCAATCTTTGAGCAAGTGTCCTTAACGGTCTTCCACTTCTGTGTCTTGCAGGCGGTATTCCTGGAGCTTCATTATCAAAGTACGTGTTTACGTGGTATTGTAACAAATCCCAAAGGTCTTCAATAATTAAGTTTGGAGCTCCACCATCAATGTTTTCTTCTAACCTTTGATTAATTCTTATAATATCAACGAGTTTGTGGGTTAAATCGTCTTCCCTTCTTTCCCCGCTTTCCAGGGTAATTGAAGGTCTTACTGTAACCGGAGGTACTGGGAGAACGGTTAATACCATCCATTCTGGCCTAGCAACTTCTGGATTTATCCCCAATAGTATGCAATCTTCATTAGGTATTTTTTCAAGGATTTCCCTAACTTCCGAAGCTGTCAGCCGTTTTTGGTGTTTTCCATCAATTTGGTAGTATGTTGTTGGCTTGTCATACTTGATATCATATTTAACTTCACCACAGGATGGACATACGGTACCTTTTGCGGCTTCTTTTAATATCTCATCGCAAAGTGTCCATTTGTCACCGCCTTCTTCTTCCAATTTTTTCATTTTTTCAAGGTATTCCATCCTTTTTAAGTCCCCTATTGCAACCTTACCACAGTGAGGACATACGGCCTTTAAAATTTTGTAAATATCTTTTGCGAACCCTATATGAATAACCGGTTTTGAGAGTTCAATATGACCAAAATGTCCTGGACAGGTTCCAACTCTACCGCCACATGTTTTACAAACCAAACCTGGATCAATAACCCCTAATCTGGTGTCCATCAATCCGCCATCAATGGGGTAGCCGTCATCATCATAAGTGTCTGCAGTTACAATTTTCGCACAGGACATGGTTCTAGTATATTCTGGGGATAGTAAACCAAATATAAGTTCTCCAATTTCTTTTGGAATATCGAATTTATCCATTATTTCACCATCAGGGTTTTTAGATCTTATGACCATGTTTTACTTTCAAAGTATGGGAAATTAAGTAGTTAAGTAATTAAAGTAATTTTAAGTAATTATGCTCTATCCCTTAATTTCAATTTTGGATATATTCCCATACTTTTGAGTTCGTCCAACAGTAATTTGAATGCATAAGCCATTTTAACCGGCGGTATTTTTCTGTTATCTTGGATATCTTCGGTTTCACCACAAAGTGGACAGTGTTTAATTCCCCTCTTGTAGTCGTAAATTGCAATTTCTCCACATTTTATACATACATAGTCTTGGTATGGATCTGATTCATCAAGAAGCCTTTCTTTTAACAAGAGAGCCGCACCGTGACCGACAAGAACATCCCTTTCCATTTCTCCAAATCTAAGACCACCTTCTCTTGCCCTACCTTCAGTTGGCTGTCTTGTAAGAACTTGTATTGGTCCCCTACTTCTTGCATGGATTTTTCCTGCAACCAAGTGGTGTAATTTCTGGTAGTATGCTACTCCGACGAATATTTCGCATTCTAACTTCTTACCAGTTTTTCCATCGTACATTACTTCTTTACCGTGGTGTTTAAATCCATACTTTTCAAGGGTTCTTCTTAAATCCCATTCTTTTTCTCCGCTGAATATGGTTCCATCTACCCTTCTACACTCTAAAGCACCTACTTTACCACCTATCATCTCAAGAACCTGTCCGATAGTCATCCTTGATGGAATTGCGTGCGGGTTAATAATTAAATCTGGGACTATTCCATTTTCTGTGAATGGGAGGTCTTCCTGTGGAACTACAAGACCAATAACCCCTTTCTGACCATGTCTTGAAGCAAATTTATCTCCGAGCTCTGGAATTCTTAAGTCTCTAACTCTAACTTTTGCCAGTCTATTTCCTTCTTTAGTTTCACTTAAAACAACTAAATCGACAATACCTTCTTCACCATGTCTTACGGTAACTGAGGTATCTCTTCTCTGTGATCTAGTTTGTAGTGATATTTCGTGTTCCTCTAAGAACCTTGGCGGGGAGGTTTTACCTATGATAACATCTCCAGAGCTAACTTCAGATTCTAGTTCTATTAAACCATCATCACCTAAATTCCTGTAAGCTTCTTCTGCTCTGTAGCCCCTTATTCCTTTTTCCGGAATTTCAAATCTATCTAACTGTCCGCCAGGGTATCTCTTTTCAAAGCTTTCATAACTTCTGAAGAAAGTGCTCCTTCCCAAACCTCTTTCAATGGCAGCTTTGTTTATGATAAAGGCATCCTCCATGTTGTATCCTTCGTAACTCATAACAGCTACAACGAAGTTTTGCCCTGCAGGTCTTTTATCGAATCCTAAAATTTCCTGGTGTTTAGTCCTAACTATTGGAACTTGAGGGTAGTGAAGAAGGTGACCTCTCGTATCCATTCTCCATTTTATATTGGACATTGGAATACCCAATGACTGTTTACCCATCGCCGCAGCCATTGTAATCCTTGGAGCAGAGTTGTGTTCTGGATAAGGAGCTACCCCTGCACCGATACCTAAAATAGCCAGTGGGTCTATCTCCAGGTGGGTATGTTCTTCAGTTAATTCTTTCTCATAAACAGCAATGTATGCGTTTTCTTCTTCTTCGGCGTCTAAATATTCAATAATTCCCTTACTTACTAAATCTGAGAATGTAATTTCTCCGTTTTTTAGTTGTTCAATGATTTCTTCTGTTAATTTAGATTTACCGTTTTCAACTACAATGAGGGGCCTAACAGCCCTACCGCCATCAGTAGATATATGAATATCGTTACTCTCTTCGTTAAATGAGATTGAAGTAAATGGGGATAACTCCCCCTTTCTCCTCTTTTCTCTTAAAAATTTAACAACCTGTTCTGGATTATCAGTTGTATCTACAAGTTTTCCGTTAACATAAATATTTGCATTTTTTTCCAAGGTTTTCACCTTTTTAATACCTAAGTTATCCTATAAATTAAAATAATAAGTTATTGGATATATTATTGAAGTTTTAATTCATTTAATAGCTCTAAAACTTTGCTATCGTCTTCATCAGTTGTAACTTTACACATTAAAGCAAGGTTTTTAACGAGCCCACAGTTTGGACCTTCTGGTGTTTCTGATGGACAAATTTTACCCCACTGTGTAGCGTGCAAGTCCCTTGCCTCGAAATGTGGTTGTGATCTTGATAATGGGGAGACCACCCTTCTTAACTGTGAAACTGTTGCTAAGTAACTGGTTCTATCCAACAACTGGCTTACCCCAGTTCTACCGCCGACCCAGTTACCTGTGGCCATTGCATGTCTCATTCTTTCTGTTAAAACATCACTTCTAACTGCAGCTTGAATGGAAGGTTCTTTGTTTCTTATTGCCTGTCTTTCAAGCTGGTATTTTATGTCCTTTACCAACTGGTTAAATGAATGCCTAAATAAATCTTCCATTAGGTCTCCAGCCAATTTTAATCTTTTGTTTCCATAGTGGTCCTTGTCGTCTTCAACCCTGAGGCCTAAATATAATTGAATAGCGTTTTTGGCCATTCTTCCTAAATATTTACATTTTTTAGGTAGGTCTTTTATATCTACACCCATGTGCGGCAATAGGTAGTTGCATAGGATTGTTTCAGCTCTCTTTAACTTGTACTCTTTTGGCTGTCCTGGTGCCACCCTTTTACCAATATATTCGAGAGCGTCTTCTGTTGTAAATATATTATGCTCTTCTCTGGCTTCCTGAAGATTTGCAATAAGTTGCATTACTACTGAAGGTTCGTCTGAGATCATTTCAATAATCTGTCTATCACTTTCTGCTCCAAGAGCTCTCATTAAAATTACCAACGGTATGCTGCCAGACATTCCTGGGAATGAAACATTTAAAAGACCGTCGGAGCTTCTTTCTACGGTACAAAGGGCTCTGAAACCATGCCTTGTTGAGAACACCTTTGCAATATCAATAATCTTCCCGTTTTTCTCTACTTTTTCACATAATATTCTGTTTGGGATTAAATCCTCCTGAGCTACAACTGCTTTTTCGGACCCATTTACTATAAAGTAACCAAGTGGATCTTCAGGATCTTCCCCGTATGCTATTAGTTCTTCTTTAGTCTTTCCATGGAGGTGACAGATTTTTGAACCAAGCATAACTGGAAGTTCCCCAATGTACACTTCAACGGTTTCTCCATAGGTCTCTTCTTCATCTTTTCCCATAATAGGTGTGATTTCTAAAAATATTGGGGCAGAGTATGATAAATTTCTAATTCTCGCTTCCATAGGTGTTATCTCTTTTACAGAACCATCCGCTTCTTTATTTACTGGTTTTTCTACTCTAACCTTTCCAAATACTATATCGTATCTACCCTGTATTTCAGTTTCTATAGAGTGAACTTCATCAATTATTTTTTGAATCTTGTGCTCTACAAAGTCGTTATAGGAATCTATATGGTGTTTAACCAAAGTGTTTTCCTTAAAAAATGAATCAACAATCGTACGGGATTCCATGATCTCCCCCTTAGCTTTTAAATGATAAAATAATATATGTTCATGGCATTAACAACTTTATAAAAAATTTAATAATAAACTGAATAATATTAAAGTTAGATGGTCTTTTTAACAACCAACCTATAGGAGGTAGTTTCTCCTGCGGTAGGGCTTTTTCTTGTTATTTTGACAACATCCCCAATTTCAGCTCCAATTTCAAGAATAACCGGATCGGTATCTAAGATTTTAGGTAACTGCTGTATCTTTATACCATATTTTTCGAGTAACAAAGGAACTTCTTCTTTGGGTATTATCTCATGTTTCGGAACCATTTCATGTGATGATACCTTCACAATAAGGCCTCCTTGCGTTTAAAATAGGATATTTTATAAAATACTCATAATATATCATTATATTAATTCGATGTATCAAATAAGATGGCATATAATAGTATTTATCTTTTTCTATTGCACTAAGGTTGCTAGTTTTACGAAACTATTATGCATTAATATCTAAATAGAATCGAAATCTATATATATTATATTTAAAAAATTAAACTCTACAATGCAATATTGTGTAATAGTATATAAGTATTAGGATGATTATTATGAAAACTATTCAAGAAATTAATGAAAAAATAAGGAGTGGCGATGCAGTAGTAGTAACTGCCGAAGAGATGATTGAGATTGTGGAAGATTTAGGTCCAAAGGATGCAGCAGAGAAAGTAGATGTTGTTACAACTGGAACATTCGGGGCAATGTGCTCAAGTGGGGTCTTCCTAAACTTTGGTCATGCTGATCCACCAATAAAAATGATAAAGACTTATTTAAACGGTGTTGAATCCTACTCTGGATTGGCGGCTGTAGATACCTACCTCGGTGCAACTCAACCAAACACCGATGATGATATAGGTATCGATTATGGGGGAGCTCATGTAATAGAAGATTTAGTGGCAGGAAAAGAAATAGAGTTGGTAGCTGAAGGTTACACTACCGACTGCTACCCTAGAAAAAAGGTAACCACTACAATAACAATTGATGATCTAAACCAGGCAATACTTGTTAACCCAAGAAACTGCTACCAATCATACAATGCAGCTACAAACAGTAAAGAGGAAAAAATATACACCTACATGGGAACACTTCTTCCCGAGTATGGTAATATAAACTACTCTGGAGCTGGACAACTCAACCCACTTCAAAACGATTACAACAGGGAAACAAAGACATACAACACCATAGGAATTGGAACCAAGATATTCCTAGGTGGAGGTATTGGCTACGTAGTTAGCGAAGGAACCCAGCACAGTCCTGATAATGCCTTCGGAACTTTGATGGTAAGTGGTGACCTTAAAACAATGGATAGTAAGTACCTAAGAGGTGCAACACTACCAAAATACGGAAGTTCACTGTTTGTTGGAATGGGAATTCCAATACCAGTTTTAAATGAAGATGTTGCAAAAGCCTGTGCCGTAAGGGATGAAGATATATATGTCTCAATTATCGATTATGGGGTACCAAGAAGGGAAAGACCTATAGTGGGCAAAGTTAATTACAAGGAATTGAGAAGCGGATGCGTAGATATTGAAGTAGAGATTGAAGGTAAAAAAGTACAGAAATCTGTAAAAACTGCTCCAGTATCAAGTTACAAAGTTTCAAGAGAAATCGCAGAAGAACTTAAAGACTGGATTTTAAAAGGAGAGTTCTTACTTTCAGAAAGAGTGGCTACACTTGGAAAAGGTTCTGCAAGACCTATGAAAGCTAAGGCAAAACTCGTTGGAGACATATTAAGCAAGCCACCAATAGTGGCAAGTTCAAATATATCAGTTGAAGAAGCTTCGAGAATTATAATTGAAAACAATATAAACCATCTGCCAATTGTAGATGAAAATGGAGTTTTAACTGGTATTGTCACATCATGGGATATCGCAAGAGCCGTATCTCAGAACAAAAAATCAATTGCAGAAATAATGACAAAGTATGTTGTGAGCTCTACAGTTGATGAACCAATAGATGTAGTGGCAAGAAAAATGGCTGCTCACAATATATCTGGTGTCCCAGTTTTAGACAGTAATAAAAGAGTACTAGGTATTGTAACCGCAGAGGATCTTTCAAAACTTATCGGTAGATCAAATATAGTGAGCAAAATTTAAGTGTTTGATAAAATACGGTGATTGAGTAAAAATCCTTCGGATTTTTACAGCTCACCTTACACTTCGTTCAGGTGATTATATTATGAAAAAAAGGATATACTATTGGATTTCTGGAAAAAACGTAACTAAGCCAATAGTCTCAGAAGTTATATTGAACACAAATATTCTATTGAATATATTGAAAGCTAAAATGGAGCCCCAAGAAGGATTTTTGATATTGGAATTTAATGGGAGCGAGGATCAGATAAAACAAGCCATAGATATATTGAATAAATACGGTGAAGTTGAGGATATTCCAAAGATAATACAAAAAAACGATGAAGCATGTGTTGAATGTGGGGCATGTGTAGTCCATTGTCCAGTTGGGGCAATTGAAATAAAAGAGGACTACAGCGTAGTATTTGACGAAGAGGAATGCATAGGCTGTAAAAACTGCGTTAAGGTATGTCCTGTAAAAGCCATTGAGGTTTTTGACATTTAAATACATATTAAATACATTTTTAATCTCTTTTAATATTATTTATCAGATAATGAAATTTTTTACTATTACTATCGGTTGTTTGCGTTAGATATTGAAAAATGCCTTTAATGAATTGAAAGATATAACTTATTTTAAAATAGGCCTAATAACAACCATTTGAGAATTTAGAGTATGTAAATATCCACTGCAACCTACAGTTGCAGGGAAGTTGAATAATCTACGATTATTCAACTAATTCCAATAAAATTCGCAAACAACTATAATTCTAACATGTGATTTTGGTGATTAAATGAAAACCTAACGGTTTTCATAGCTCACCTTCACTACGTTCAGGTGATATTATGATATTAAATATTAAATTTTTTGCAAAATACCGGGAATGTTACGGTGAAGGACTTAAAATATCCTTGGATAAAGAAGAAATAAGGATAATAGATTTAATCGATATTTTAGAGGATGAATACAACATCTCGATAAAAGAGGATTTTAACAACGGAAACGTGATAGTTTCCAAAGATTGCGAAATAACTACTGGTGAAGATGTAATAAATGGAGATAGTGAAATTGGAATCTACCCTCCGGTTTCTGGCGGATAATCTGGTAGTTCTACGAATTAATATCCCACAGATATTCTAAAAATTATTGCAGAATGTAGCCAATTGTGGGACTACTAAATCAGCAGGTGAATAGTATATGAAATGTAATAAATGCGGTAAAGAAGCAGTTTATTATCAAAAACACTCTGGAATGAATTTTTGTAAAGAATGTTTTATTAGCGACATCATGAAAAAAGTAAGAAAAACACTTGGAAAAGACATCATAAAACAGAATATAAAGATAGGTATGGGAATAAGCGGTGGAAAGGACAGTTTGGTAATGGCACATATTTTGAACGAATTTTTTAAGCCAATTCCAAATTCAAAGATAATAGCATTTATGGTTGATGAAGGGATCGAGGGCTTTAGAAGAGATGGTATAGAGGCAGGAATTAAGTTCTGTGAAGAATACGGAATAGAATACAAAATCGCGACTTTTGAAGAGTACTTGGGAACTAATTTGGATGAAATGGTTAAAATAGCAAAGGAAAAAAATCTTACAATGAATCCATGTTCTTTCTGTGGCGTCATTAGAAGAAAAATATTAAACAGAATGGCATTAGAAGAAAAATGTGATTATTTGGCGATAGGACATAATTTAGATGACATATCCCATGCCGTTATGATGAACTACATAGAAGGAAATATTAAAAAATTGGTACTTTTAGGGAAAAATGCTGAACATCCGCAGTTTGTAAAAAGAATAAAACCATTAATGAAGATACCTGAAGACGAAGTTTTATTATTTGCAGATTTGATGGAATTAAAGTACCATAAAGCACCTTGCCCGTATTCATGCCTATCTTACAGAGCTGAAGTTTCTGATATAGTGGATGAGCTCGAAGAAAAACACCCTGGAGCAAAATACTCAATAGTGGCAGGTTTTGAAAGATTAATAGAGCATTTGGATATTGACCATAATACAACGGTTTGTAAGTACTGTAAAGAACCTTCAGCATCTGGAGTATGCAAGGCATGTACATTCTTGGATAATTTGGACCTATTGAAAAATTCAAAATTCACCCAATAGGTCATAATATTATTTTTTTATTATTTTTTTATTGTTGTTGGCGGCTTGGTGGTGTATTATTTAGTCACAATTTTGTATTATTCCTTCTCCTCATTCATCTCAGACAGCTTTTTATCAATTGTTTCAACATCTTCAAGTCTTGCAGTGGTTATAGGATACTTTGGAACTGCAAAACACTTTACCTCTTTACTGGTTGAAATTTCATAGGTGCCTATTTTCTTTGCAATCTCGATTATTTCGTTTTTATCAAACCCTACAAGTGGCCTAAGTATTGGATAGGTTATTCCATGGCTTATTACTCTTAGATTTTTCAGTGTTTGGGATGCAACCTGCCCAAGATTATCTCCGTTTACAATGGCATCACACTTTAACCTTTCTGCAAATTTTTCACCTATTCTTAACATTGATTTTTTACAGAATACGCAGGTGTATTTTTCCTTATCGATTTCAATTAGATTTTTCTTTATTTTTGCCAATTCTTCCTTGAAATCCTTAACTATATATTTAGCATCACAATCATAGTCGCTTAAAATTTCAACTATTTTTTCTGTTTTTTTGGCACCTTCTTCTGAAGTTTTTAAATGTAATAGTACAACATTGCAACCTCTTTTTATCATTAGATATGCTGCAACTGGGCTGTCTATACCATCTGAAAGTAAGACTAAAACTTTACCTTGGGTACCTACTGGTATTCCCCCTACACCATCGATTCTTTTTGTAAATATGTAGCAAGAATCTCTCAAGATTTCTATATCAACTGGTATATCAGGATTTTTTAAATCAACTTTTAGCCCGAATTCATTGATTATTTTTTCTCCAACAAATCTATTAACTTCAATAGAGTTCATTGGAAATTGTTTATGGATTCTTTGGGTTCTGACTCCAAATGTTATGTTTTCAGTTTTGGTATGGGTGTGATTTTCAAGCTCTTTTTTAACGAGCTCTTTTGCAGTCCTTACTATAGACTCAATATCTAATTCACATTTTACCGCCGGGCTAAATGTGCTTATGCCTGGAACTTTTTTTAACAGTTCAACAGCTCTTTCTAAATAATCTTCTTCAATATCAACCAATAGTCTCGCATGAACATTTTTAACATTTGAATCTATTTGATGTTTTTCCAATATTTTTCTAATGTTTTTTGCAAGTAGTTCTTCAAATCTCTTTCTAGTCTGTCTGGATTTTGTTCCGATCTCTCCATATCTAATTATAACTGTCTGCAAATTATCACCTATTACGATAATTATAATGAATAATTTTAATAATAAGGTAATTTATTATATCTTTTTAGTGAATTATGTGTTACTCAATCTATCATTTACCATAACCTATATATATTAATAATTTTTAATTAAGGTAATAATATAGTATTAATATCTTTTCAGTGAATTATATATAACATAACTTATCACCTACCATAACCTATATATATTAATAATTTTTAATTAAGGTAATAATATGGTATTAATATATTTGGTGAGTACATGATCAATATTAAGGAGTTGAAGAAGTATTGTAACCCATCCTATTTAACCATCAGAAATGATAAGATAATAGTATGTAATAAGGGATTGGCCAGACTCTCAAAGGAAAAGATGAAAAAAATAGAAGAAGACTTTGGAATACCTGTTGTATATTCAAGAAATTATGAAGAAATCTCTCAAAAGATGGGTAGATATATTTCGAAACACAATATTATAAGTCCAAGGGATAAAATAATTGTAGGGTTAAGTGGTGGAAAGGATAGTCTATCTCTGTTACATCTCTTAGAACCATATAGGAGAAAGTTTGGAATAGAGCTCTACGCAGTAACTGTTGATTTAAATATTCAAAATAACAGGCCTTGGAGCGAAAGCAATAAAAATATGGATATTATAAAGAAACATTGTGAAAGTCTAAATATTCCACACGAAATAATAGGTTTTGACAAGGATGTTGTAGAGATGTCTAAAATACTATCTGAAAACACGAAGGGTATTGAGTATTCACCATGTTTTTCCTGTTCAATTGTTAGAAGGCATGTTTTAACCAATTATGCGGAACAGTTAATTGAAAATGATAATGATGTTGTTAAAATAGCGTTTGGACATACTTTAGAAGATAATTCGGACACAGTAATGGCAAATATATTTAAAGGAGATATAATAAAGGCATTGGAACCTATAAAAAACTTTGAAGAAACAATTGTGGATTTCAAAGACTTTAAATTATCCTTAAGGGCCAGTACAATTATTCGGCCGTTGCTTTCAGTACCTGAAGAAAAAATCAAAAGAGCTCTTATCGAGTGTGGTGTAGAGTTCTACAAAGATAAAGATGAATGTCCTTTCAGTAGGCACCGGGGTGACAGCATTAGGCGAAAAGCCCATGAAACCCTGAGCCTTCTTGAAAAGGACGTAAGCAATATAAGAGAAATGGTGGTATCATCCATCTTGAAAACTGTAGAGCTCTACAAAAAATAACTCTACAATAAACTCTAACCTATAAATATTAGACGAAATGCTTTGCATTTCGTTGCTCGCTTACTTCGTAAACGAAACCAAAATAAAATAAATAAAAAATAAAAAAGGTGAAATAATGGACTACAAGTTAAAAGCAGACGAATACAACGTAACAAAAGCAATATTGTCCTCTGCATTTAAAATGTGGATGGATGTAATTGAGGTAGATGTTGCTATAGTTGGTGGAGGACCAAGTGGTTTAACTGCAGGAAAGTACTTAGCAAAAGAAGGTCTTAAAGTTGTGATTTTAGAAAGACATCTTTCATTTGGTGGAGGAACATGGGGAGGAGGTATGGGCTTCCCATACATAGTTGTTGAAGAACCAGCCGATGAAATATTAAGAGACGCAGGAATAAAGTTAGAAAAAGTAGAAGATGTAGAAGGATACTATATTGCAGATTCTGTTGAAGTTCCTGCTAAATTAGGTGCAAGTGCAATTGATGCAGGAGCAAAGATTTTAACATCAGTTGCAGTTGAAGATTTAATATTGAGAGAAGATAAAGTTGCAGGAGTTGTAGTTCAAGGATATGCAATAGAAAAAGCAGGACTCCACGTAGACCCAATTACAATAAATGCAAAGTACGTTATAGATGCTACAGGACATGACGCTTCAGTTACCACCACACTGGCAAGAAAGAACAAGGACTTAGGCATTGAAGTTCCTGGAGAAAAATCAATGTGGGCAGACAAAGGAGAAAACTCACTTTTAAGAAATACCAGAGAAGTATACCCTGGATTGTTTGTCTGTGGAATGGCTGCAAATGCAGTTCATGCAGGATACAGAATGGGTGCAATCTTTGGAGGAATGTATCTCTCTGGAAAGAAATGTGCTGAAATGATACTTGAAAAATTAAATAAATAATTTTAAATACGATTGAGATATAATCATTATCTCGACAAATCCGAAGGATTTCTTATATGGTAGTCTTCCGCACATTTATGTGCGGTTTACTTTTTTTGTTTTCATTTTGTAACTTGTTTTGGGGGATCATGGTTAGAGTAAGGAAATCTCAAGAGAGCGATTTTAAGAAGATTATGGAAATAGAAAAACAGTCTTTTAATAAAAATTATCCCGAATTTTTAATTAAACACATATATAATTCATTTCCAGACGGTTTTTTAGTAGCCGAAGATAACAAAGGAAACATTGTAGGTTACGTAATTGCAGTCATGGAGTGGGGTAATGGCCATATTGTTTCTATTGCAGTTGATGAAAATCATAGAAAAAAGGGAATAGGGACTCTTTTATTAGATACTATTGAAAAATATTTGTACGAATACTGTAATGCAAAATACATTGTTTTAGAGGTAAGATTTGATAACACAAATGCAAGGAAATTTTACTATAAAAGGGGTTACGTTGATAAAAAACTTCTTCCAAAATACTATGACGATGGTTCAGATGCCATACTCATGGTAAAAAAGAGAGCTGATTTAAATAAAAATTATCCAATCATTATAAACATGTGGTAGCGATGAAGAGGATTACAATATATTCGCCAAATTACTATACCTATGGTTCAATGTTGATTGGTGGAATTCTACGAGAAAAATTCAAAGGAAAGTACGATGTTAAGTTGATTAACAACCTGGATAAAAAATTACTTTTAAATTCTGATGTTGTGGTACTGAGTTTGTACTCCACCATGCATCTGATAGATGATGATATAAAAGATATCGTTGATTTTATCAAAAAAACTAATGGTGCAAAAAATACTAAATTATATGTTGCGGGTCCAGTATCTGCATATCCTGAAATTGTATTGGGAGAATTGAAGGTAGATGGTGTTATAGTTGGAGAAGGGGAATTGATAACACCAAATATTGTTGAAGGTGAAAAGGAAGGTTTGGCATATGTGGAAAATGGAGAAGTGATAATCAACATCCCTAAGTCTAAGCCTGAACTTGACTTTTCAAAACTTTTAATACCAAGGGACATCGGAGCTCAGACCATCAGGGGAGCAAATGTTTATCTTGAAACACACAGGGGATGCTTTGGAAACTGTACCTTCTGTCAGGTGCCAAAGTTTTTTGGAAAAGAAATTAGAAGCAAGCCTTTGGATTTGATTTTAGAAGAAGTTAAAGAATTTAAAAAGAGAGGAGTTAAAAGAATTGCCATCAGTGGCGGTACCGGAAGCCTTTACAACTTTAAAAAATCATCAAACAAGAATATGTTTATCGAGCTCCTGGAGAAAATATCTGAAATCATAGGAAAGGAACATCTATCTGTTCCAGATATGAGGGTGGACTACATAGACGAAGAAATTCTTGATGCTGTGAAAAACTATACTATTGGCTGGGTTTTCTATGGGATAGAAAGTGGAAGCGATAAAATATTAAGGGAAATGAAAAAGGGAACTACGGTGGAAAAGAACCTAAATGCTATAAAATTAGCTAAGGACTGCGGCGTGAAAGTTGCAGGAAGTTTTATAGTTGGCTATCCTACAGAAACCGAAATGGATTATTTACTTACAAAGGATTTTATAGTTGATGCAGAGTTGGACGATATTTTCATAAGTATTGCAGAGCCTATACCAACAACTGAGTTATGTGAATTAGTTTTAAAAACTCCTAAGGAAAAAAATCCTAATTTTAAAACACATCTTGGCCCATATAGAAGTCTCGGTATGACTGAAAGTGAGGCTAAATGTTTTGACTTGATGCTTCATTCGGAAAGTTGGAAATCAAATCCAAGAGTAATGACAAAGCAACTTTATGCAACCTATTTAAATGAGGCTAAAATGCAAGGTAGAGACATAAGAAAAATAACTGATTTGATTTTTAAGTATGAGAATGTTTTAAAATAGTTTTCTTTATTCTTTTTTAATTTTTATTTCAAATCTCAAAATTCCTTCGATTTGGTGGCCTTATTTTAATCTTTACTTAAATAGGGATTGTTTTAGTAAGTATGGTTATTCCTATTAAATACATGGTAATTCCCATTAATGAAACGATAAATAATATCATAATTTTCTTAAATAATAATATAATTTTATTTAAATTAATTATGTTATCACTTATCATGCTCAATCTTTTGTTTTTCTCAAAATTACTTCGGAATTTGGTGGTCTAATTCAAGCCTTTAAAAAGTCTTAATGCCAAAAATAAATGGTCTGATTTTAACAACAGCAACAAGAGTTATAAACACAAACAACGCATAATTTCCATCCCACAAGGTCTTATTTTAACAAGGTTCCAAGTCTAGCTACATAGATTTCAAGATATATTTCCATCCCACTATGGTCTTATTTTAACCTGTCAAATCTTAGAGCAGCACGGGCTATTAGATTTCCATCCCACTATGGTCTTATTTTAACTCCCCTGCTATATCTCAAGATGGTACCATATACGTATTTCCATCCTACTATGGTCTTATTTTAACTCAAAATAGCTTATCAAAAATACCGCAACAAAGAAGCATTTCCATCCCACTATGGTCTTATTTTAACTCGTTTGCAAACTTATCAGAAGAAGACATCGAAGAAAATTTCCATCCCACTATGGTCTTATTTTA
>NZ_AQXV01000028.1:0-20476 GCF_000376965.1 Methanothermococcus thermolithotrophicus DSM 2095
CCGTTTCCAGGTTTCCATCCTTGTTTTAATGGATGTGTCTTTCAGACATATACAGGTGCAATATCTTCTGAAAATATTATTATGTTTCCATCCTTGTTTTAATGGATGTGTCTTTCAGACATTATTAGATGAAGCAATTTATTTAGATAGGTATGAGTTTCCATCCTTGTTTTAATGGATGAGTCTTTCAGACATATGGAAGAAATAAAAGAAATAAAAGATATTGGTTTCCATCCTTGTTTTAATGGATGTGTCTTTCAGACCCTATGCTTTCTACCTTTTTTTATGGTTTTACTAGTTTATATGTCTTTCTATTTTTAACCTATTTTTCTTACTGGTTGATTATCAAATAGCATATAAAAGCAAGAAAGCAAAATTAGAAAAACTAATATATAATATTAAAAATATTAATAACATCATCCAACGGCAATAGAAACAGAAACCCCATCTTTTTTAAATTTCTTTAAAATCAATTCAATATCTCTTATATTTTTATCAGCTAATTTTTCAACACCCAATACAGAAACTGGCTCAGAAACTCCATAAACCCCTATGGTTTTAAAAACAAAATCGGATTTTATTAAATCGTTTCTAAATTTATAAACTTCATTTATTTTATCCCTATTAATTATAAATAACTCTTTTTTAAATTTTTTAACTGCATCCAAAATTCCCTTCTCATCCTTTTTAACATCAACGGTGGCAAAGGCATCTATTCGCCAAACTGGAATATCCCTTAAAAATAACGCCTTTTTAACTGCCCAATATACTTTATAGGTTTTAATATCTCTCCGAGCTCCGATACCAACAACAATCTTTTTTGGATTTAAAACTATATCGCCATCTACAACAACGAATTTTTTATTGTGGTACTCTACATTATATGTGTTTAATACATTTTTTATCGGTTTCCAGTCATTAGGAAGGATTAAATCAACTTTTTCATTTAAAACCTTTTTATTTATCTTTAAAATATCCTTTTTCTCTGGCACATCTAAAAAATAAATATTGGAAAGTTCATCAATGCCAATTTTATTATTTATGTCGGTTGCAGTGGTAAAAACAATGTTTCCTTTTAACTCCCTTCCGATTAAATTAGAAAAATAGTTTCCACCGCCTAAGTGATTTGATAAAATAGGCATTATATTTTTACCGAGCTCATCACAAACTATTACAAACGGGTCTTTTGTTTTATCGTTCTTTATTTTATCAATGTATTTTCTCAAAACAATACCTGTAGCCATTATAAATATAAATCCCTTTTCATTCCCGTTAATTGTTAAATTTTTTGAATGATAAACCTCGTTATCATAAAAACAATAATCTAAAATGTTTTTAATCTTATTTGCTAAAATCTCACCGTTTTTTGTGATATAAACTATTTTTATCATGAGCTCACCAGCATAACTAATAAATATGTATTAAAGAATAATATATTTAAAAGTAATTTATATTATGCGGTGAGAAAATGCTGGTTAAATTTGAAATATACAAAGATGGGGAATATTGGTGTGCAGAAGGTATTGGAGTCGATATATTCACACAGGGGAAAACATTGGATGAGTTAATGGACAATATAAAAGAAGCTGTTGAAGTGCATTTTGAAGAAGATATTCAGTCAGGAAAGCATATTACTATATTATCAATGTCTGAAATAGAGGTGGCCCCTATTGGTTAAACTTCCAAGAATTTCGGGCAATAAATTAATTAAAGTTCTAACAAATACTATGGGGTATGAGATAGTTAGACAAAAAGGAAGCCACATTAGATTAAGTAAAAACACGGAAAATGGCATTCATAATATTACAATTCCAAACCATGAAGAATTGGCGAAAGGGACGCTAAATAGCATATTATCAAGTGTATCTAAATGGAATAATATTTCAAAAGATAAATTGATTGAAATGATAAAATAAACCGAAAAAATAAATACAATATTAAATAACGTAATTATTTATTTTATAATTTCTTCAGCAATTTCCTTTGCAGCTTCTCTTTTTTCACTTAAATCGTTTAAAAACTCTACAATTTTTTCATAACAGGATTTTTTACACTGACCGCAGGTGAGCTCCCCATTTTTACATTTTTCATAGACTTCCACAAGTTCTCTATCATCCTTCATTAGGTGGTATGTGTAGAGCTCGTAAACTACACATTCTTCAGGAACTCCACCCAGCTTTTTCTGCTCTTCTAAGGTTTCTCTACCGCCTGTTTTGCATGACATGACCTTTTTCCTAAGGGATTTAGATGGTTTGTCACTTAAAAATATCGCGGTTTCAGGTTTTGACGAGCTCATTTTTCCGCCCAACAATCCAGTCATAAATCTATGGTATGTTGATGATGGTGGAATAAACTTATATTCTTTAAATCTACCTGCTAAATCCCTTGTTAATCTTATATGCGGGTCTTGGTCTATGCCAACAGGAACTAAAACCGGAGCTCTTTTATCCAATTGGGGATGTAAAATATCTGCAACCTGTATAATTGGGGCAAAAACATGTCCAATATTTGTTTCCCCGCCAAACCCATAAATTGCTCTCATTTCATTGAAATTGACCTTTTTTGATAAAATCATTGCCAAATCTTTAACTTTCTCATTTTTTGACTGCAAATATACATTTATCTTTTCTGGATCAAGCCCAAGGGCTATATAATTGGTTATGTATTCCTCTATAGCCAATTTTCTAGTAGTTTCAAAGTCCATGCCTCTTGCCCAGTAAGCCTCCAAATCTGCAATTGGAATGTATATATCAGCACCATATTTTTGATAATATAGGAGCTGATCAACTATCATTTTATGACCAAAATGCATCTTACCAGAGGGCATCATTCCGCTAACTACCGTGAAGTCTTTTCCTTTTTCCATCGCATCCAGTATTTTCTCAAAGTCCCTATGTCCAAATACAATACCTCTCCTCATAAGGTAGTGCGGATCTCCAATTCTATCAATTAAATCTTTAATTGGTTTTATGCCGAAATTTTCCATGGTTTTTTTATAGTCAATATCATCCGAAACTTCCCAAGGCGTTATCAAACTTTCACCTGTTTTAGCTAATATGTAAAATACACACCATATCATTAAAAATAAATATTAAAGCTAATGAAAAATATATAAATATATTAAAAAAAGTTTTACTTAAAATATGGATTTAAACCTTACTAAGGGTATATCCAATATATAATCATTATTGGATATTAAATTATATGAATTCTTCAGGAAGCTTTGCAGCATCCTCATGATGTTCTGCGAGCCCCAATGCTGCAACTGCCCCAATAATACCCCCATCTCCATTAACTTTTATTATATCAATGCTATTTCTCATTGCTACAGCCTTAGCTTCTTCTATTGAAACCATACCTCTTTTTGCTTTACAGGTGAATAATTTCATACTCTTTGAAGGGGTAATACCATAGTATATTGCCATTGCAGTTTCCTTTGAAAGACTCTTTTCTTTAAGCAAGTCCTTAACAAACTTTCCTATTTCATACTTATACTTTGGATAGATTGCCAGTGTTAAAGCTATTGAAACGCAGTTTTGAGTTTTATTTGGGTTTCCAGGGTATAGCTGAACTATGGTATGGTCCATATAGTACCCAATACCTTCTCTTTCAATTATCTTTCCTATTTCATTGGCTAAAACCCATGTAGCTCCTTCTTCCTTTGTATCGGTATCATCAATTCCAATTGTAACTTTTTCCATCTTTGGGGTTACAACCTCTGCCTTCCCTAATTTTGAACCGCCGCCTTTTTGGATTAAGTTTGTCGCAATAACATTTTTTGCATTTTTTCTTAATTCCGTTCCTACACCTGCACCTGCTAAACCTGCATATACTATGTGAACCTTGTCTTCCTCAACCTTAACTTCTTCAATACCTGCTGCAGATAGGGATGGAATCAAATTTAACTTACATTTACCTATCTTAAGAATAAAATGGTGTTTATTTCCATCCCTCCACGCAGAAATTATAAGTGGAGATGTCCTTGTATATTGGTACACTATCCAGTGGGATCCACTTGGACAGGGGTGCTCTTCTACCAATTCTATTAAACCCAGACCTTCATCAACCATTGCCACAATTTTTCTGTACGAAATGTCATCCATAATATCACCTTTTCCAAATGTAATAGGGCCATGTTAAATCTTACGATTAGCTCTAGGGGGCCTTCCTGGATTTTATATTTAAATTATATTGTGAAAAAAGTTATTGATCGTCTTTTTCCAAATAAGATATTACTTCATCATACAATATATCAAACATATCATCATTATTACAGTTGTTTATTTTTTTATCAAAATCGGTGTTACTTAAAGCGTAATTTAAAATTATTAATTCCAATTCTCGTTCAATACACCTAATCTCTTTTTCTAAAGTAATTATCCTATTGTAAATATCCCATTTCAAACTGTCGTCGATGGAGATATTGAGATTTTTCATTTTTTTAATACATCTCTTCAAATCATTATAATTTGAAATTTTTTTGTATTTATTTAAATTATTCAGGTGCTGTTCAACTTCATTTACTTTATCCATGTATGCTTGTATTTCCCTACTTAAGAACTGTATTTCTTTTACATTAACAGAATCCTTATCCAAATCTTTTAAAGTGGCCTCTAAAATACATATTTCATTATAGATTCCAATATATTTTTTAAGACATTCTTTTAATTTTGAATTTTCAATATACTGACTGTCCTTTAAAAGTATTAATTCTGCAAGTTTTTTTAGTTTTTTGTTTGTCATGTTATCCATATTTTCACTAAACTTAATATATACCGTTACATCCATTCAGTGAAGGGAATTCATGCATAATGATAAAGGAAAAGTGGAGCAGTACAATCGATTTTATTAATCGACACAATTAATAGGGAGAACTCCTTGAGTTCCCTTAATCATTTAATATGCCTGATATTTACAAGAGCTCCGTGCCTCGCCTTTTTCATCTCGGCACCACTCATTAAAGCTCTACCTACCCCAATTACTTTATCATCCTTTACAATAACAACTTCATCATTTACAGATATATTTTCATCGCAGTCTTTGAACCCCGGTGCAAATAATGAACCACCTTTTTTAACCTCAAAGTTCACTTCAACCCAATTTACTTTTCCAAGGAGCTCCCCTGCATCAGCGGTTAAAACAAACAATCCATTTTCTTCATTCAATGAACAAATTTGAATCTGTTTCCCATCTTTCTTAATGAAAAATTTCCTATGCCTTCCTTTTACAACTACGTCGTCAGGTATAAAGTTTTTTCCAAACTGGAATTTTGCAAGTTCCTGGTAGTTATGGATTCTCTGTTGATGTTTTGTACCTAAATCAGTATCCTTCAAATATTCATTTTTAATTTCTTTAAGGGTGTCTTTTAAATTTCTCAAGGATTCATCGGAGGTCGGATTATCTTCAGCAGTTTTTATATAATCCAAGTTTTCAAGGTCTAAAATTTCCATATAATGTTCTGGAAGGTGGGCAATTATTTTAACGTCTCCAAACTTATTTTTGGCTCTTTCAATATAGTTTCTAAGATATTTGTTTATAAATTCTATTTCTTCAGTACTCCACTCCCCAGTTACTGGTATATCGTAATCTACAACTCCTTCCAATGCCCTAGGCACTACCCCATAAGGGGATGTTAGTATGAGCTCCTCTACAGGAAAACCTGCAGAATTTATAGCATTGATAAACAGCTGGTGGGATTTTGAATAGGAATAAGGTTTTTTTGATGAACACGGTAATAATACAACAACGTTGGTAAATGGATCATAGTTTTTAGCCCTTTCAATATATTTCTTAACTTCTGGAATTCTGGTTTCATCAATTGTAACCATTATTTTTTTGCCTTTGGATAGTGGTATATTTCTAATGTCCGGAGTGTACCTTCTGTAGTTTGCCCTTAAATAAGGATCTGAAACTGTAGTCTCCTCTACTAGATTTCTTAAAGAACCTTCTTTTATACAGTATTTTACCTCTTCTAAAATATCCTCTAAAACGGATTCGTTGTATTCGCATAATTCTTTAAAACTTTTCTTAGTAGATATCATCCTATTCTTTGTAAATTTACATCCTAAGGATGCATAGTACTTTGCAGATGTACTATCGAAATAATCAACACCCAAATACACTAAAAGTGGAATTTCCCAGGGTAAAGCCCCAGGGAAGTAAATCCCTGAGTTAGGGGATATCTTCTCCCTGAGTTTTGGAATTATTTCAATCAATTCTCTTCTTTTAATAAGTCTTCTTCCATCTGCAACAACATAAAGGTCAGCATCTTCAACATTTGCCAGATCGAAATATTTACCAAAATTTATTATCTGATATTTCAAATCCCCTATTTTTCCTGTTTCCTGCCTATTTAGTTCCATCAATTCTTCCGCAACTTCTTTTGGACAGTCGAATGGCACCTTTAACATACCTAACGGCGGTATATCGATATTAAAATCGATAAACTTTGGAGTATATTTAGGGGAATCCGGAGTGTTTGGTACATTTTTTTCTTTACATATTCTTCCAATATCATAAAATACAGGTTCTAACATGACAACACCACAATAATAATTGTAACAATTGATAAGTTGATAGGTTAATGAGTAATATGGTTAATGGTTTAATAAATAAATAATTATAATAATATAAAATAATACTATAACAATCTCAAATATTAACATATGTATTACAAAATTTGTAATTCTTTATAGCTCTAACATAGGTAGTTGGGAATAAGCAAATCTAAAGGATTTGTGCAATTTACGAGCGAAGTGAGTAAATTAGCAAATCTAAAGGATTTGTGCAATTTGATATGTTATTGTACCTTCAATAATGGCTGCAATAACAAATAAAACTATTGAAACTCCGAGTATTCTTAACGAGTCATGGTAGTAGATTTTATATATTTCTGATCCAGTTTCAGAGCTCTTTGACCCCTTCAGAAGTTTTCCAAATTTTTTAATCAAAGCTATGAACAACAGAATACCCGAACTTCCAGAGAGTATTAATGCAGGAATTTCCACAATGCCGTGGGGAGTCACAAGAAGTATAAATTTCAAAGTTTCAGAGATATGGAGCACATAAGAGAGTAAAAAGGCATTCAACATTATATTTACAATGGAAAATATCATTAGAACGTAATTAAAGAGTGCCACAAGTATGTTATTCCCTAAGATTACAGATATTATTCTTAAACTACCTCCTTCTGAAATATTAAAACTATCTACTTTGCTTAAAAAGCTATCATATAGTAAAGACCCGTAGGAGTTAATCCATGCAACATCCAAGTACAACAGTATATAGGATACAATAAATGTTGAGAAAAATATGAACGTTACAAAGTATATTATATTTTTTTGCCTTTTAAGTGCGTACATCGTCTCTAAAACTTCATAGACTCCCTTACTCATAATTTGGTTCATCTCCGTATATTGTCAATAATAGTAGCATATTCATATATTTTATTACATGTTAAATATTATATACTAAACGTTTTCTAAACGTTTTACTACTGCTCTATTATTTGGATAAATTCAATTTAAACCTGATTTAATTATATATCATAATTATAATAAATTTATGATAATTTATGGTTTATATATTGAGAATAACTATGTAATACTTTATGCAATCAAGGACTTATATAATCAAGGTGTTTTTAAATGAAAAAGTCATCTTCTTCAAAAAATAAATGCGATTCATTAAATAAAAATATGTCGGGAGATAAAGTTTTAAAACTTTTAAAAACTTATAAGATTGATATTATTAATATGCTGGATAGTGGAATGGAGCTCTGTATCTGTGAAGAAAATGAGAAAGATGCTATTAGATCAAAATTAGAAAAAATAATTGTAGAAAACCTAAATAACCCAAATGTATCAACCTTAATAATAGCAGCCATAAAATTGGAAGAAGAAGGGAAGAATGGAAACCTCCCATTTGACTATGAAAGCGATCCAAACTACATATACGTGGATGAAGTTATAGGAATGGCCTTAGCAAATGAAATAGCAGGAACTAAAGGGATTTTTAATTTCAGGCATTATGATGCTAAAAAACCAGGTATCATAGGAGCTCTTGATAAAGAAGGTCTTGTATTTTTGGATGACGCCCTTGCAGGATTTATAGGCGGTTGCATGTCTAAGGTTTTTGAAAATAATAATTTTGATTGATACTGACTGATACTATATTATCGCACTTAAAATTTAAGAAGAGTGAAATACCATGAATGCCGGAGATCATATAAAACAAATTCTTGAAAAAATAATGGAAATAAGGGAAGAAAAAACAGAATCCAAAGCACTTGAAAACCATATAAAAAGAATGGATGATGAAAAATTTGACTACATAATAGCCAGACTAAATAAACAGATTGAAATAGTTGAGAAATATAATCCTAAGATTAGACCGGCAATAGATCCAATGGTTTCCTCTGAATTGGGGATCTACAGAAGATTGGATGATTATGAACTTGGAGAATTACTGGATTATCCAAAATGTTGTATAATATCTTTTTCAGAGAATGCAAGATTTGGAATAGATAGGGATCATTTAAAAGAAATAGATGAAATGAATATAGATGAAAACACCTATGCAATAATTTTACCATCTGGATTCATACCGTGCAGTCTTAAATGCAAAGAAGCTTGGAATAGAAAATTAATGGCATTTGTAACTTATGAGGATTATTTAAATATAACAAAATTGGAGGATGAATTGTTTAAAGAACTACCTCACTTCCATGGTGCCTACGACGAATACTACGAAAAAATAATTCTTAAAAAATGAAGAATATAATACGCACTTTATAATAATTATTTGGGACTATGAATGAAAATCCCTTACGGGATTTTCATAGCTCTTCCCGTTAGGGGTTTTGAAAACCACCACGATTGAACAAATCCTTCGGATTGGTTGAATAATCTACGATTATTCAACCTCCCCGCAACTATGTTGCGGTGGATGTAGCTCACCTTCGCTTCGCTCGGTGATAGTGGCGGGCTATAAAACCTACTGGATTCGAAAACCGACACGATAGTGGCGGGCTATAAAAACTCGAAGAGTTTTTGTTCAACCGTTAGGTTTTTATAACGCTCACTTCGTGAGCTCCGATTGTTTCGATCTCGACAATTAATAATGAAAACGTGGGGATATTCTATGTATATAATCATTGCTGGAATGGGAAGGGTAGGAAGTACCCTTGCAAAATCCTTATCTGGAAAGGGTCACGACTTGGTCCTCTTGGACACTGATAAAAAAGTCTGTGAGGATATCGCCAGTGAAATTGATGCTTTAGTAATAAACGGCGATTGTACACGGATCAAAACATTAGAAAGTGCAGGGATTGATGACGCAGACATGTTTATTGCAGTTACTGGAAAGCAGGAAATAAACCTAATGAGCTCCCTGATAGCAAAGAATTACAATGTACAAAAAACCATTGCAAGAGTTAATGAACCTGAATACAAAGGGGTGTTTGAGAGTCTTGGAATAGATGTTGTAGTAAGTCCAGAACTTGTAGCAGCTAACTACATTGAAAAACTAATTGACAGACCTGGAGTTGTAGATCTTGCCATAGTTGGTAGAGGAGATGCAGAAATTTTAGAGCTTATTATTCCCCCCAAGTCGCGTATAGCCAATAAAAAAATAATGGACCTTGAAAAGAATCAAGATTATTTAATAATAGCAATATATGATGGGGAAGAGTTAAAAATACCTGACGGAAAGACCGAATTAAAACCGCATGATAGAATCTTGGTTTTAGCAAAAACAGAGGCTTTGGATGAGGTTAGAAAAATATTTACAGAAAATATATAATACATGTATTTATTTTATTATATCTGTTTTAAACAGTAATTAACAATCTCTTTTGGAATATTAACAAAATTCATCATACCCCTAAATTGAGGGGTTATATTTGCCTCTAAGATGTAAATTTGATTACCATCTATTAATACATCAATACCTACTATATCTGCCCCTAATTTTTCAGCTGATTTTAAAACCATGTCTTCAATAGTATCATTTAATTTAAACTCCCTTATATCGCACCCTAAAGAATAGTTTGCCCTCCAGTCGTTTTTTGGAATCCTCTCCATTGCACCAACTATACTATCTCCAACAACAAAGGCCCTTATGTCGTGTTTGTATGGAACATACTCTTGAATAAAAATCTCTTTTTTATTAAATCTTAGGAGCTCGAAAATATTCTTTAGCTCTTCAAGATTGTTGACCTTTAAAACACCGTTTCCATATCCTCCATATACTGGCTTAACTACAACTGGAAACTCAAAACCATTTTTATTCAGTGTTTCTTTTATTTTCTCAAAGTCCTCTGTGTAGGTCAAAAAAGACTTTGGCATGTATTCTTTTAATTTCAAATAAGTTAAATACTTATTTTGGCAGGTTTCTATAGCTTCTGAAGAGTTTATTACAGATACCTCTTCGTTTTCAAAGTGTTTAAGTGCATAAATACCTTCAGTTAAATAGTCCCTTTCTACCCTTGAAACTATTAAATCATATTCGTATTTTTCGGTTCCACATATTAAATCCATAACATCTAAAAAATCGACATCTGTACCTCTGTTTTTAAATTCTTCATAGATCATTATATTCTCAGGGGTTTTTCTATGACAGAGTATTCCAATTTTTTCTATAATCTCACCATCCCAATAGATGTTGCATTAAATCAGGTTAACCTTTATACTCTCCAAATCCCCACCCATTCTATAGGATAGTTTAATCTCAACCATTCCTTTTTTTACAGGTTTATTTAATGGAATTACCAAAGGAGGATTTAGCATTGGCGTACTCCCTGAAACTATGTTGTCAATTAATTTAGTATATGTATTGAGTCTTATTCCTAAAAAATCACAGTCTTCAAACACTTCAAACTTTAAACAATAGGAAACCTTTTCGTTGTTTATTTTATAAAAATTAATTGTGTCATAGAGGACTTCCTGCGAAATCGATTTTGATTTAACCTCTTCATCATAGTATATATGACCCATTTTGGCTTCAACAAGCTGTACAGTATTGTATACTTCTTCTGGAATAATTTTACCTGAATCCTTAATTAACCCTTTTTTTATAATGGAGTTAATTACTGGAACTTGAGGTTCGGTTATAAGTGCAGTATCAAGTAGCTCGGCAACTACAACATCTGCTTTTTCCTTAAATACATAATCCCTTGCATCTCCTTCTATGACCTCTATATTATCAAATCCATTATTTTCAATGTTTTCCTTGGTATATTCTACAGTTATTGGATCTAGCTCTATGGCATAAACTTTTTTAGCCTTTTGAGCTGCAATCATGGCCAATATTCCACTTCCAGTCCCTAAGTCATAAACAACATCTCCTTCTTTAACGGTTCTTTCAATGGCTTCCTTAAAAATAGCTACTCTATCATCATCCAAAAGCATGCTATAGTGCCACTGTGGAACTTTAAGATTAAGTTTCATATTCTACCTCCATAAAAATTAATATAGCAAGAACACCATTAATTATGTGTAAAAATAGAAAACATTATTAATTACATATAAATATTTGTCCTGCCCTTATACCTATAAAACCTTCAGTTTTAAAACTTAACCATATTTTATTAGAATAGGTGAAGCCTTCGGTTTCGTAGCTCATATTATTATACTTGGAGATTGAATAAAAATCGAATTTTCATAGCTCTCCTCGCTTACTCGGAAAGGTGATTATCATGGATAAAGTCGTTGTTACAGTTGATGAACTAAAAAAAATGATTAGAAACAATGAAGAAGACAAAATCGACGAAATAGACATTGTAACTTCTGCAACATGCGGAATAATGTCTGGAACTATGGCGGTTTTCTACATCCCTATAGGTGAAAGATTTAGAAAAGCTGAAAAAATCTATATGAACGGTATTGAAGGTCATGTTGGACCATGCCCTAATGAATTCCTTGGAAGTGTGGATGCCGTTGTATTTGGAACTACCTACAATGGGAATTACGGCGGAGGATTTTTATTCAAGGATTTGATAGCCGGAAAAGAAGTTGATGTAAAAGTTGAAAGTGAAGGAAAGACATTTGAAAAAACATTAACATTGGATGAAATTCCTACTGCAAGAATGATAGGTACTAGGATGGCATTTAAAAACTACGTTGCAGTTACAAATCTTGGAGATCCAGTTAAAACCATATTCCACAGAAGGATGTTACAAAAAGGAGAGGTTTCATTTTCAGGTTGTGGTGAGCTCAACCCACTTCAAAACATGAAAGTTGATGAAAAAGAACTCTTAGGAAAGAGAATCCTATTAAATGGTTCAGAAGGTGTTATATTAGGTTTTGGTACAAGACATTCTGAGAAAAAGCCAAATATAATGATATCCGCAGACATGCACGAAATGGATCCTTACTACCTTGGTGGTTTTATAACATCAGGCGGTGTTGAGATTTTCAATACAATTGCAGTCCCAATTGAAGTTAATGAAGAGAATAAAGAATATTTAAAAACTCTTGACGAAGATATTGGCCTTCCATTAACAAATGTTATAGGTAGGGAGATAATTGATAATGGAAAGTATTCAGAAGCTTGGGAAGGTGCAGAGTTCAGACCTAGGGTAAATGTACACAGATGTAGAAATTGCGATAACTGTAATGCAGAAAAGATGTGCCCAACAAAAGCCATTAAAAGAATCGACCACTTAGGCGGTAGAAGACTTCCAAATGAAGATTGTGTTGGTTGTGGAGTATGTGTCGATTCCTGTCCTTATGGAATATATCAAATGAAAAGAAACAGTGTTTTGAGAATTCCAGTAACCTGCAGACAGTCCGATAGAGAAAGAGCATTAAAACTCGCTAAAGAACTAAAGAAAAGAATAGAAAAAGGAGAGTTTAAACCATAATCAATTATTACTACCTTTTTCTTTTATTTTATTTTCCTATTTATTTTGCGTTGCACTACAGTAATATTTTCCATAACATCTAAACGAGAATATTTTTAAAAATACGTTTAAAAACGGAATGGTTAGTAAAAATAGTGCAAAGCCCATTACCGCTAGAATTCCATTAATAATGTACAGTACAGCTACAATAAGCCCAATCATCATCATCCACAATAGAAACGCTCCCATTGAAATCACTGCAACTACAACCAATACTCCGACATATTCAAACGATATTTTTGATATAATCTCTTTAAACTGAAAAAATCCTAAAAATCTGTCTTTTGCCACAAAATTAATTATAGCAAGAGGTATAACCAGTATACTCAGTATTAATATAATCAATGACACCAGGTTGCTAAACAATATAAATGCAAGTGAGTCAATATTGTAAACAACCCCCACAAGTTCCAAAATAACATATGGAATACTAAAGAGCATAGATAGTAGCAAAGCACCTATTATATACAAAAGCCCCTTCACAAACAACTCTTTAAAATTATCCCATTCTGGAAGAATATCTTCATTATTCAAAGTTTTTTGAATAACTTTCATATAATACCCATTAACGAAAACCGAGAATATGACACCTAAAACAAGAGACACTAACCCAAATAGAACTCCAATTCCAGAAAATGCTGTCCCAAATGTCATAGGCATATGAAAACCTGGCATATAAGGCATTACTCCCATAATTATCAGGAAAAATCCAAAAATCATTCCTGCCATGGATAATAATTCAAGAACACCTCCTACAAAAATCTTCTTAAGATCAGAGTATGCATAATTCAAAGGCTCTTTAATATATTTTTCAGAGAACATTTTCCCACCCACGTTTACAACCTTACTCTTAATATATTGCAAACTATATATTCTTTTATCGATGTTGTTGGTTATGGCCACTAGATGCCCACATATAATAATCTTTTTTACAAAATATAAAAAACCTTTTAAGCACATATGAAAGAAACGGGGGGATTATGTGTTAAATGAATCCACAGAACATAGGAAAACCAAAATTTTAGTTACCATGGGCCCATCACTAGAAAATAAACTAGATGAAGTTATTGATACAATAGATGGTGTAAGGTTCAACATGTCTCATGCATCAATCAATCAGATCAAAAGAGTTCTAGAAGTACTGGAAAAACATAACATTGCAAAGCTTATGGACCTAAAGGGGAATAAGATAAGAGTAAAAAAAGCATTTAAATATGAATTAAAAGAAGGTGAAGAGGCAATCATTGGAAAAGATATAATTCTAACATACAACCCTGTTGAATTGAATAAAGGGAATTTAATATTAATAAACGATGGAAAAATAAAACTTGAAGTTAAAGATGTCGTGAATGAGTTAATCTTTGCCAGAGTTATAAGGGGAGGGATTGTAAAAGAAGGTATGGGCATAAATCTTCCAGATGCTTCTTTAAAAATGCCGATAATATCAGATGAAGATATTGAACACATTAAATTTGCTGTTGAAAACGATTTTGAATACATTGCACTCTCTTTTGTAAGAAACAAAGACGATATAATTAATTTAAGGAATATAATAAAAGACTATAATGGAGATAGCTCAATAATTGCAAAAATAGAAACCAGGGAAGGGTTGAATAACATTGAAGATATCGTTAAGTTTGCAGATGGTGTTATAATAGCTAGGGGAGATTTAGGGGTTGAAATACCCATCGAGTATATCCCTATTGAACAAAAAAATATAATGGCCATTTCAAACAAATACGGTAAATTAACCATCACTGCAACTCAGATGTTGGATTCAATGATAAATAACCCATACCCAACGAGAGCTGAAGTTACAGATATTGCAAATGCGATATTTGATGGAACAGACTGTCTTATGCTTTCAAATGAAACCACA
Source organism: Methanothermococcus thermolithotrophicus DSM 2095 (assembly GCF_000376965.1). Lineage (NCBI taxonomy): Archaea > Methanobacteriati > Methanobacteriota > Methanococci > Methanococcales > Methanococcaceae > Methanothermococcus > Methanothermococcus thermolithotrophicus. Next base: position 14,781 of record NZ_AQXV01000028.1, read on the forward strand.
ATTGGTAAATATCCAGTAGAAGCCATTAGAACAATGGACACAGTCGCTAGAGTCTCGGAAAAGAACATAGAAAAGTTTGGAAAAGATGGCAATTTAGAAGAACCTTCTGTTTCCACAGGAATCGCCTATGCAACACACACGCTGTATAACAAACTTGATCCAAAAATCATAATAACCCCAACAAGGTCAGGGAAAACTGCAATACTAATATCCAAATTTAAGCCTACGGTTCCAATAATTGCCCCAACACCAAACTTAACAACGTTAAGAAAACTAAAACTGTTTTGGGGAGTTTCGCCATGTATAGTTGATGAAGTCAACCATATAGATAAAATGTTAGATATCTCCAGGGAAATAGCAAAAAAGGAGATAAAAGAAGGTACATTTATAATCACACTAGGTCACCCTATAGGAGAAAATAAAACAAATGTTATAAAAGTTGAAATAATATAATAAAAAAAATTTCGACACATCAAAAAAACGGTAGATATCATGCATCCAACAAAGAGAATAAAAAACTCAAAATCAAAGCTTTTAGACGGTAAAAAAATAGTAGTTGGAGTAACCTCATCCATAGCTGCAATAGAGGCTCCAAAACTAATGAGAGAGCTTATAAGACACGGAGCTGAAGTTTACTGTATAATGACTGAAGAAACTGAGAAAATAGTCGGAAAATATGCTTTAACATTTGGATGCGGAAATGAGGTTATGGACGAAATCACTGGAAACATCGAACATGTTTATCTATATGACACATGTGACGCCATGGTGATATATCCTGCAACAGCCAACATAATAAGCAAGATATCCTTGAATATTGCGGATAATATAGTTAATACCACGGCAATGATGTTCTTTGAAAAAAAGCCACTCTTTATTGTTCCTGCAATGCACCAAAATATGCTCGATACAATAGAAGAGAGACATATATCGAATTTAGCTCAAAAAAAGAACATATACATCATAGCACCTAAGATGGAAGAAGAAAAAGCAAAAGTATCTTCTATAGAGGATGTTACAAAGCATATTATCAAAGTACTTAATAAAAATAGGAGCTCGGAGAAAAAAGTTTTAATATTAACTGGAGGGACTGCTGAGTTTATCGATAAAGTCAGAGTCATAAGTAACCTGTCCTCAGGAAAAACCGGAGTTTCATTGGCTGAATCATTCTGTAAAGAAGGTCTTGAAGTTGAAGTCATAAACGGACTTGGAATGGAACCTTCCTACTATATAAACTCCCATAAAGTCACAACAACCGAGGAAATGCTGAATAAAGCCCTTGAACTAGGAAAAAATGCCGATGTAATAATTTCCTGTGCAGCCATTTCAGACTACAAACCAGAAAATACTTTTGAAGGGAAAATAAGTTCTGATGAAGAATTAGTTATTAAATTAAAGAAAAATCCAAAGGTTTTAGCAGAATTGAGAAAAAAATTCCCTGATAAAATAATAATAGGATTTAAAGCAGAATATGGACTAAAAAAAGAAGAACTTATTGAAAAAGCCAAAGAAAGATTGGAAGAATATAATTTGAACATGATTATAGCAAACGATCTATCAAAGTATTACTTTGGAGATGACTACAACGAAGTTATACTAATAACAAAATCCCAGATGGTAGAAATAAAGGGAAAAAAGAGAAAGATAGCCGAAGAAATTGTAAAATTTGTTAATGAAAACCTTTTGAAATAATAACTAAAAATGATAATATGAAGGATGAAATCGGAGTAATAGGCATAGATGACGCATCATTTAAAAAGGAAGATGATGAGGTAATTTTAATTGGAACCTATTTCAGAGGAAACAAGATCATCGATGGAATATACTTCAAAAAAATCCAGAGAGACGGTAATGACGTCACTGAAAAGATTATCCAGATTGTTAAGGGCAAGCACTACACGAAAATAAATGCAATATTCTTAGATGGGGTCACATTTGGAGGGTTCAATATTGCAGATATTTTTAAAATAAATGAGGAAACCAAAAAACCAGTTATAGTTGTGGTAGAAAAGAAACCAGATAGATCTAAGATGATCGGAGCTCTGGAAAAATACTTCAAAGACCTGCCCAATAAAATAAACCTATTAAAATCCTTTCCAGAACCTGAAAAAATTGAAGATGTTTACGTTCAATATATCGGAATTGAAAAAGATGAAGTTAGAAAGTTAATTCAAAAAACCCGTTTAAAAAGCAAAGTTCCAGAATGTCTAAGGATTTCTCACCTCATTGGCAGGGGATTTTTAAATATTTCTTGATTTATGGTTGTTCTATGAATACTTAGTACATACAGTAAAATATATATAATCCAATAACTTAAAACTAAAAAAATTAAGTGTTATTACCTTGCAGAACGCCAAATTATTTAATATTTAATCTAAAATAACCTAAAAATAAGAAATTAAAAATAAATTTTATTTATTATTTTAGGCAATACATACTACCAGAATTACCGAAAGACTAATTTTTTAAATCATAAAATGCCCCTCCAAAATTAAATAACAAATTATTAATAATAGTATTCACTATATTTTACTGGTTTATACAAAAAATTGGAGGTATACCATGGAATTAAATGGGGTATTTGTAGAAGACACCTTTGCAGAAGGATTTCCAATATGGGTTTTAAGAGTTTTAATTACGGCTGCTACAGAAAGATTGGCAAAAATTGCAGCTACAGAAGCTACAGGATTTGGATGTTCTGTTATTATGTGTCCTGCTGAAGCAGGTATTGAAAAATACGTCCCTCCAACAGAAACACCGGATGGAAGACCGGGATACATAATTGAAATATGCCACCCTAAAAAAGGCGAATTAGAACACCAATTATTAGAAAGACTCGGACAGTGTGTTTTAACAGCTCCTACAACTGCAGTATTTGATGCCATGGGCGATGATGCTGAAGAACAGTTGAAGGTAGGATTTAAATTAAAGTTCTTTGGAGACGGATTCGAGAAAAAAGACAAAGTTGGAGACAGAACTGTTTACAAAATCCCTATCATGGGAGGGGACTTCGTAGTAGAAAGTAAGTTAGGAATTAAAAAAGGAGTTGCTGGTGGGAACTTCTTTATAATGGCTGAAAACAATATGGCTGCATTAACAGCTGCTGAAGCTGCTGTAGATGCCATAAACACAGTTGCAAAAACAATTACACCATTCCCAGGTGGAATTGTAGCTTCAGGAAGTAAAGTTGGAGCAAACAACGAAAAATACAAATTCATGGCTGCTACAACAAACGAAAAAATGTGCCCAACATTAAAAGATTCTGTTGAAAATACAGAAGTACCTGAAGATGTAAACGGAGTTTACGAAATTGTTATCGATGGTGTAGATGAAGAAGCTGTTAAAGAAGCTATGAAAGTTGGTATATTGGCTGCCGTAAAAGTTCCAGGTGTAAAGAAAATTACTGCAGGAAACTACGGTGGGAAATTAGGAAAATACCAAATAAAACTTCACGAATTGTTTGAATAAATTTATTTTAAGTCCAATAAATTTTTATTTTTTTAGATTTTCACAAATCTATATTCCTACATATCATAAAACTAAGACTATTATTTTCAATATTAAAAAATTAGATACTAATAAATACATTTTTTCGATTTTTCGATATGATGTAAATGCTGCATAATTTACTGTAAAAAAATATATTTCACAAATATTATATATTTATTCAATTGTATATTATTAATATATAATATTAGGATACTACATTTACTTGGGAATGAACTTCCTATACTGGAGGATAGACAGGGAAAGATAAAATTTCACCCCCTAATTTTTAAGGAGGTTTTATTTTGAAACCGAAATATGCTTTAAAAAATAACACGCTTGCAGAATTTACACTGAATAAATCCTTTAACACATACCGTGGAAAAATCGTAAAATGCGATTTTAACGGATTAATCGAAGGAGTCATAATGCTAAACAAAAAGAATCATTACTATTTTTACCCCCTAACCGCACTTCATATGATAAAACCAACAAAATGCATACCTACAAATATACTTCCAAAAACATCCTTACCTACAAATCCAAAAAATATACACGCTAAAGAAGCTCTCTCCAGAATCGTTGGAAGAACCTTGAAAGTTTGTTATGATAACCCAAAAACTTCGTATTTAGGAAGGTTGTTGGGATTTACAAGAGGTATCTTCTCATGGACTCTTGTTTTAGAAATCTACGGAGAAGTCTTTATTTTGGTTAATCCAGATTATATATCCTACTACGGAACTAGGTGGAGAATACCTAAAAACAATCCTCCATATGATCCACCTGTATTGATGAATTTAACAAAAACTACGAACTACTTAAAAAAATGTCTCTTGGATGAAGTTACACTTGAAATAAACTACCCAAGGATAAATATTGACAATAAAGTATTTGTTTATCCATATGGCATAGTTTCCAATGATAACGTTTTAAAAAATCAAGTTGAAGGTTTGCTCAACGACCATGGATTGTATTTATAATATATTTCAATTAAAAACCAAAAAAGAATATTAAAAAAGAATTAACCAATATATCTTAAATCATCGTCGGTTGGCACTCTTTGCTGTTGCATTACAGCCTCTTCTTCGAATTTTCTAATTTTTTCAAGGACTTTTTCCATATCTTTTGCTCTTTCTTCCAATTCTTTCATATCTATTTCAAATCCTATTGCCTTTGAAAGCAGTTCTAAGATAGCTCTTGCTGATTTTGGATCAACTAAATACCCAGGAGTTTCCCCCATTAAACAAACTCCTTCAATACCTTTTAATTTTGAAAATGTTAACATCAAACCTGCAGCTCCCACAATACTCCCGCCGTCTTTTCTGAATTCTGCTCCAAGTTCTTTCATTTTTTCAGCTAATTCTTTGGAAGTTGAAGCCACATAAACATTCATAGTTTCTTTTATTTTTCCAATACCAAACCCTCCCAAAGTATAGGTCATTTTTGCTCCATACTTCATTCCAATATCTACGATTTTTTCTGAAAGATGGTACTGCCCGGCCGGTGAAAGAGCCTGAGTATTTCCTAAAACAACTATCATAGGAACTGGTTCTTTTATCATGTAGAATTCATTACTCATAACTTCTATCGTACCGTCGTCGTTAACTAAGACTTGTGGTGGAAAGTCATCACAGTATAGTTCCATGAATTTTTCCCCATTAAATTCCTGAACAATATGTTCAGCTGCTATTCTTCCAACATGCCCTATTCCGGGAAGTCCTTCAATTAATAAGGCATCTTCTAAAGGCTCCACGTCTTTTATTTTTTTCTCAATAATTTTAACCATGATATCCCCCTGATTTTAATAATTTTATACATTTGATTGACAATATATTTTTTCTCAAATTATCTTGAAAATAAAGATATGATATGGATAGCTATGACAAAATAATAATTTACCAATATCATTATTTCATTAAACAATAAAATATATATCTATATTATGATAATATATACCTTTTGAATAAACATGTATGATACTTTGTAAAATATAATATTTTATAATATTATAGGGGGTACAATGAAAAGATCGAATAATTTAAATATAAGTTTTGAAGATATGTACAATGTAAACAGGCCTACTCTTGGTAGGCAGGCCGATATTGTAATAACTAGAATACTTAAATATGCACTCATTGATTATTTAGGGTTCAATAGTGCATCTAAAATATATTTTGCCGGAAGGTACGTTGGAGAAAATTGTAATGTTA
>NZ_AQXV01000029.1:0-21165 GCF_000376965.1 Methanothermococcus thermolithotrophicus DSM 2095
GCGCAGGGGAAGGGATTTGAACCCTTGCGGAGCAAAGCTCCACCGGATTTCAAGGACTATTGTTTTATTTTAGACTAGTTTCCATTATTATTTCGGATATATTTTATATATCTTACTGTTATATTTTTATTGTTGCATTATGTATACTGTTCATTGTTATTTTGTAATTATTTTGATTATTTGTTGAATGTCTCTTTTACTTTGGTTTGGTGATGTGCGGGATTTTTTAAAAAAATATGTTTTTTCATTATTTATGGTCTGTTTTTTCCTATTTATTCGGATATTTCGATATATTTATATTGTAGTTTTTACATACATTTTATTAAATCTATTTTAAGCTCTCTCCCCCTCTGAGATGCTATCGGTGAAGAGGTGGCTTTTAAGGTAGTCATTAGTATCGCTATTTTTTGAATATTTGTTTTCATGAATCTATTGGGGTGTTATTATGATTGCCATATGTCCTCATTGTCTTAGTCCAGTTGCTTGTTTTGATAAGGATTACATGAACGGGGAGATTAAAGCGGTTAAAGTTGATGTGGAAAATTCAAAATGCAGCGTTCTTCTTGCAAGTAACATATATCAAAATGCAAAATGCTCGAATATACAGCATCTTAAAGTTCATGCTGGAAAAATAGCAAAAGAATTAAATCTTTCAGAAGGGAGAAAAGAGCTATTTTTTCAAAGAATAATCGAATTAAAGCGGAAATATAATAGATGGAAAGATTACAAAATCTTAGAAACCGCTTTAAATGCTATTTTATAATCCTTTAAGGTGATTAGCATGAAAAAACTATTTATTTTACTTTCACTTTGCTGTTTTTTGGCAGTAATTTCAATATCTGCTGTAAATGCAACACAAATAGTGGATATTACAGCAGAACTACAAACTATTGGAGCATCTGGTCAGGTCGAAGATTGTATTGATATTGAACAATATGCAAGTAGCACAGGATATTCAATAATAAATGACACATATGTTGAATACCAGGAAAACTGGGAACTAGATAACCCTGTAACAATCAGAATATACAAAAATAAAATAACTGCAACATATATTGGAGCAGATACAATAAAATTATTCAGGGTGTTGGACTGTTCTAATGCAGCAAATGATTATATTGTAAATGATGATAATTATTTACTATCTAAAAAATTAATAGATAAATACAACGAATTAAAAGAAGGGGGAAATTCTACAGCAATAGCTTACGAATCTCCAACACTCTACTCAAAAACTGCAAACTCAATAACATTTCATTATGTGGCAGGTGCGGTAAATAGTGGCACGGAATATATAGGAACAGGTTCTAGATTATCACCAAGTGACTATTATATAGTCTCTTTTGGAGGAGCAGCAGGTCGTGGATATGGTGATACAGTTACATTTAGTATAGGAAATGCCACTATTTATCAAGTTAATTATACGGGTTATGTCAATAGTTACAAATATACCATATCTTCAGGACAGTCCTCAGTTAGAGCATATGATGTTTCTGGTGGTGGGCAAGGCTATGGATACATGATTATTTCATATTTCGATAATAATGTCGAATTAACCTCACCATTTGGATTTAGTCAGGTAATCCCTATTGAAGAATTTACATTTGATACTAAGATAATTACAGCTCCAGGAGTTGTAATAAAAGAAGGAACAAACACAATTGGAACAACCGATATAAACGGAGAATTAAATGTAAAAATGACTGCTGGAAATCATGAATTAACTTTTGAGTTTCCTGGAATTATATTAACAAAATATGTAAATATTGTAGAAGGGATTAATATCGTGAATGTTAGTTATGGGACAATCACATTAAGAACTGTTGATGGACTTTCAGGAGAAGCTTTGGATACTGTTGTAGTTTCTGGAAATTTATCAACTACAATATCAGGAACTTATGAAACCTATATGCCGTATGGGCAATATGAATTATCTTTTACCAAGGATGGCTATTGGGAGGATACAAGGACAATAACAGTAGATGGGGACAAAAACATAACAATTGAATTATTCCCAACAAGCAGTATTTTTTTTAAACTAACCCAAACTCCAACAGAAATTACAACATGTCCTTCTTCAATTGCAGATGTAACTTTATCAGTTAATCCAATAAAAGATTCGTATGGAACTAAATTATACATCACAGGAACAGATGTTGTTAAAGTAGAAAAGAATGGTGTAGAAATTCCAAGGAGTACTGATGGGGCATACATTATTGGGGATGTTTCAGATTTAACAAACATCAAAATAACATTTGCAACAACGGATGCTGTGGGAGAGCATCAATTCACTGTCAGACTTATAGCCTCAGATATATTAGGAAACCAATATGCAACACAGAAGACAATCTATTATACAGTTCAGGAATTGCCTTTCATTATACAGGAACCTACATGGGCTATTGGGAATAATACATTGACAATCATTGAACAGTCGGGGGAGGATTATTCAATATTATTAGTATTGAAGGATACAAATGGAACAGAAATCTGGTCACAAAGTGCAGCATTCAATGCTTATGATAGTCAATCATTCACAATTGATATTTCCGTACCAGGCCAGTATGTCCTTGAAATTTCAGCAAAAAACGGGGTAATAACTACCTATATTCCAATTAGTGTATTGCAACCTATCAAACTCTTAACCCCAGAAGTCGAGGGAAGTAAGGGTAGTGTAGCAACAGTGAAATTGGAAATAAAAAACCCAACTAATGAAGTAAAATACTATGATGCAACAGTTACTGGAAGTATCTTTACCAACAATACGCCAAAAGTGACATTTTCCATTGCACCCGGAGAAACAAAAACAGTAGAACTTAAGTTTGAAGTTCCAAGTGATTTAGAATTTGATTCATACGATCTACAAGTTCAAGTCTTTGAAAAGGATGAAGCTGAACCAATATTCAATGACAAAGTTGTATTGAAGATTGTTGAAAGTTCATTCCTTCCACTTGGTGGAGGGGGAGATAATACTTTACTTTTAATAGGTGCGGCTGGTCTCATACTTCTCTTAGGTGTTGGTGCATATTATAGGGTGAGAACATGAAACCCTATCAATCTTTTTCTATTTTTTCAATTATTTTATTGCTCTTAATGCCCAATGCGTATGCTTTTGAGCTGTTCGGGCATGAAGTAAATGTTGATACAGGAGATGTTGCATCACTTGCGGTAGGTGCAGCAGTTGCTGGTGCAGCAATAGTTCTTGCACCTGTTGAAGTTCCCGCACTTGTTGTCGCAGGTGTAGCAATAGGTGGAGGTATTGCTGCGAACTACATTTATAGGGAGCTCACAGGAAAAAACAGTAATGATGGTGCAGTAGTTACTGACGGGAATGTTCCAACAACAGGGGAGCTTGTTAATGATACTGATATAACCTCAACACTTGTAAACCTACAATCAAATGCTGAAGAAGAGGCATCGAAAGATATACTCGCATTGAGGCAACAATTACAATCTTCAATGGTAAGTTACGACATCGAAACTTCAGGATCCCTTGCGGATATAAGGGTTGGTATAAAAGGATCAGATAAAATTTATGGATTTAGTGGTTTCCCATTATCCGTGAATATATATGCCCCATGTGCAGTAGATCCGAGTGAGAACAAAGTACACATTCAGGAGGTAACCGCATACGTAAAAGATACAGTAACAGGACAAATATGGTGGAAACAGACTTGGACAGGAGATCAAATACTAAGAAATAATGACTATACATGGAACTTTTTACTTAAAACTCCTGATCCTTATTATGGGAAAGCAAAATCGATAATAGATAACATTGCTAACAAAGAAACACTTGAAGAATTGTTAAAAGCAGAAGTGAATAAATTTGAAGTTCACGTTGAGATTAACGGATATAGGGAAGTATGGGCTTGGAAGACGGTTACACATGAGGATGGTACTACAACAGAGGTTCTTGTCCATGTGAGGGATGATCAGATAAGTGCTGATATTACATCCTTGTCGGCATGGCTCCATGAAAGCTCAGGTATGTATGAGATTGATGGGGCAGAGGGTTCATTACCTGCAAAATTTGCAGATGTGAGGGATTACACAGCATATAAAATAATTGCAAATGGTGCTGTATCAAACTTAATAGCAAGAGCTTGGGCAACTCCGGTTCATATATTCGATTCAACAGCAGATTACAAGCTTTGTTTTTTGGCGAATCCAGATTACTTTGGTCTTTTACAACCAACTATTACGGATGACGTAGCAGTAATTACATTCAGGACACAATATGATGGTTCCAGTGCAATATCATCTCAAGTTAAGGATAGTTTTGGAGATTTGGGGACAATAAACACAATAGCAACTTCACTGAACTATAAAACAGTTGAAAATACTGTGGCATTTGACACTTATGTTTTAATGTATGCTACAGTTAAATCAGGTGATAGGGAGCTCCCAATATGGCTCATAGCAAAACCAGCAATTACAGTATTGTCAAACAAAGAAGTTGTGTTCTCAGATGAAAAAGTTACTGAAATAGCAAGTATATTGCAAAAAGACGAAATCACAGAGCAAGATATTGAACAAATAAAACAAATCGCTACAACAATGAAAGCAGAGCTTGAAAAGAAAAAACAAACTGCAACTGACCTTAAAGCCAAATGTGCAAACAATGATGTAGCAGAAAAATACGCAGAAAAATCAATTGACTATTATGGTAAGGCAATTAGGGCCTTAGACGAATTACAGTCAACAAATAATGCCGAACAAATTGCAACACAATTGAAATTAGCAAAGAACTATGAAATGATAGCAGACTATTATGCAGATGCTACAGAGAAGGCATTATATGGGCAAATAGAACAAGCAGAAATTGATGTAGAGAATGCACAGAAGCTTGAAGAAGTAACAAAACAGTATGAACCATCAGTATGGTTTAGTGCCGGTTCATGGCTCGGAGATTCATGGCAATCCTTTAAGGAAGGGTTTGGAATTGGGACTGTTCCAGATTGGGTTTTAATCCTTGTTGTAGTTATTTTAATTGTCGGTGGAGCCGTGATTGTGCTTAAACTCTTCTAAGTTACTTTTTTTAAATCCCTATTTTTTAAAAACTATTATATTTTTGGAGGTGTTTTTTATGGCAAAGTCTATATTTCAGATAGATTGGAGAACATGGTTATTGAAAACCATTGCTGTTGGAGTAATATTGGGTGGAATATTCTGGTATTCTTCACATGTATCGCTTACAATGTCTGATATAATTACAACAATGGCAAAAACCCCACTTATTCTCATTTTGTTAATAGAATTGATTGATAAATTTGTGGATATGAACGATATATATTCGAGAATATACCTAAGCGTAGGGAGAGTTTCAGATATTGAAGATTCTGCAAAAAAAGTATTTATTTCCTTGTTGATATCGGGAATTGGATTCCTAGGAATTCTATGGGCACTAACTGGAACATTCACACTTGCATTAGGCTCCCTTTCAGCAGGTCCATTGATTGTATCGGCACTATATGCGACATACATTCTTGCTCCTGAGACAGGAGATGATGAATTACTTTTATTTTTATGGTTGGGGGCAACGATAGCCACAGGTGGGCAGCATATTATGATAATGCCTCCAATTCCGGGATTATCTACGCTGCCAGGTATTGGGACAACATTATTCTAATCAGATTTTTAAGGGTGATTCGATGTGATTCAGCAGATTATAGCAACAATAATTACTTTTATGCTCTGTTATGTGATGCAGAGTAATTTGGAAGTTATAGGGAATAGTTTAGGCTTTGGCGGTGTGCTGGCATGGGCAGTTCCTACATTTTTAATTATTGTATCAATATGGAAACTTGTAGCGAGGGATTGGAATCTTGGAGATGCAGTTGCAGTAATTGTTCTCTCTATTGTAGTAATGCTGTATTACACACAAGATGTAGGAAGGATAATTTTAGAAGTTTCTAAACTCATGCTGGGGTTGGGTGTTGGGGTTATAATTGGTTATCTCATTAAGGGTGATGACTAATGGCACTAGACACTGCAACAATTATGAGTTTTATTCAATCGCACTGGTTGGAATTGTTAATTGTATTGGGGATTGCATGGGCTATCAGAAATTGGCATGTGATTCTAATCGGTGTGATTGTAGTAATTGTATTAGCTAATCAGGGGTATGACCTGAGCTCACTCAAAGATATAATTTTATCACATCTCAACCTGAGCTCAGTTGGATTTCCATTATCATTCTTAAATCAAACTGTTAATTCTACATTAAACAATACAAACATTTTAGGGTGAAAGCATGGCAAGAACAGTTGCTAAAATAAAAAAGCAGAAGGGAAAATTTTACTATGTAGATAAGAACGGGAATGTGGTTGAAGCGGATAGATCTGAGATGGTGAAAAGGAAAAAATCTAAATCTAAAAGAAAGAGGTGATTTAGATGGAGCGTAATATAACAATCGGGCTTGTAATTGCGTTAGTTCTTACTAGTATAGGTGCGTTCTGGATGAGCTCACATAGTAGTGAGGGTGGAGGATTTTTAATTGATTTCTTACAAAATTCAAATACAACAACAGCAGATAACTCAACAACTAACAATACCTATCTAAACGATACCTACACAAATTCAACAATTAACAATACCTCAACTGACAATTCAACAGTAAATGAAACAGTAACCGATGATAATTCAACAACATTAACACTATCATTCTTAACTGTTGCAGTATTTGACAATTCAACTAATTCGTCTATAATTTCACTTGAAGCTTCAGAAACAAACATAACTGTTGATAATATCCTACTCTTCACATCATACGACAACATCAACTTTACAGAAGCTGCAAGTTTAACAAATACAACATTACCAACAACAATAACGGTTCCAGTGAATACCACATATTCAGAGATATACTATTACCTTGAAGTACTCTACAATAATACAACATATAGAGTACCTACAAATGGAACTGAAGTATTGAACATATCAGGCACTCAGTAAGAGTGATAACATGAAAGTTTTAAGAATTCTATTTTTTTCTTTTTTAACTATTTTTTTGATTTCTTTTGCTATTTTGAGTGTTCAAAAATCAGATGAAGATATTGTCAAGGAAAAACTTTTGGAGATGGGATATCCTGATGAAGGATACATTATTGAAAATAAAACAATTCGTTATCCTGACGGTTCTTTTGTAATCCTAAATACACCGCCAAGAAAGTATTCAATCGGTGGTGTTCAGGCGTTAAATTTGGCACGGAAGTATCTTGATGAGAAGTATAACAAAATGTTGGAAGAGCATGATTATCATCTTGATGTTGAACCTAAGAGCATTGGAGAATATGAAAATGAGGGGAACCATTACTGGCAGTTTAAGTTACTATTTGGAAAAGAGAATACCAAGGGCGATTTTATGGGCTATGTATTGGTAGATAGAAAAACGGGGCACGTTAAAATTAAAGGACTATTCAGTTGAGGTGATTGCATTGTGTTAAAGCGATTAGTTTTGGTATTACTAATAATGGTAGTTCCAATGGTGGTAAGTGCAGAAAATATAACATTGATAGATGCTCAGACTGGAGAACAAAAAGTGTTCTGGATTAATGACACTAATGAGAATCTTCCAGAGAACTTAACAGTTCAAATCATTAAAAAGTTGGAAATTGAAGGAAATAAAACAGTAATTGTATATGATGCCAACATGGTTAAGGCATACAATGTATTGATAGCAGAGCTGCAAAAAAACATGACAAAATTACAAAACGAGCTAGATAAGAAAAACAAATTGTTAGCAGAGTATATTTCTTACAAAAAGAAGAATATAGAACTTAATAAAAACATTACAAACTTACAAAAACAAATTACAACACTAAAAGCAGAAAATGAAATCATTAAACAACAAAATGAACAATACAAAGACATTATAACTGATTTAATTAATAAACAATCAAATGAAACAAAAGAAGGTTATATATCTGCTTACAATGAATGGAAGAAAGATGTAGGTAACTTTAAAACAGCGTTAATCTTTGGGGGGATAATATGTATAATCATTGGAATACTGTTGATAAAGGAAAAAAAGAGATACGAAATACCATTATGAATTTACAACTACTAACTAAAATTTAGTTTTTTTATCTTCTAACTACTGACACTACCAACATTACTGATACAGTTATAGCTGTTATTCTATTTTTCAGATATTATCATGACTATTGAATTTAAATACTAAGTTTAGGGATGTTTGAACCATATATAAATAATAATCAACAATTTAAATGTAGTGATATTATGGACATTAATATGTTTATAGGGATTGGAAGGGCGGACTCATATAAAAAAACAGCAAAAACTAAAAGGTATGTGAAACTCAGCGTGGGAGAAGCAAATCACATGATATTTCTAGGAAAAAGTGGTTACGGAAAAACTACATTGATGAGAGGATTGGTTGAAGAAATATATATTGCTCATCAAATGGCAAAAGTTCCTGCATTGATTATTGTTTTAGAGAAAAAAACAGATCATACAAAATCGGAAAAAATCATGGCAATATATGAGGAAGAGAGCTACAATAGTGAAAAGAAAATAATAAAAAAATACGGTGAATGGGTTTGGGAATATATCGAATCTTATATAAAACTACAAAATCAACATAAGCGAAATTTAGGAATGATGGGGGATTTTGCATTTGGAGTTCCAAACATCATTGGAAAGTTCTACAAGTATGATGATAAAAATACTTTCTTAGGAAGGCAGGGATTACAACCTTATGTATTTCCAACACGAAGATTTGTGTTCAGACCAAGGCGGAGAAAAGAATACATTGGAATGGATAATGGTTGGCACATGTGTAAAGTCTTTGAAGCCAAAATACCATATTCTAGAATCCCATTCTCACTACTGTCCTCATTCGGTAGTTTAGGAGAACAGACCCTTTACGCTCAAAGATTAAAAAACATTTGGGAAATTGAAGGAATCAAAGACCCTGACAAAGTTATTGATATTGCATTATCTCATGAAAAGAATCCTGACAATCCTTCATCAACATATTTCAGAATTGCAGAAACAATGAACAGATTGAAAAATGATAGATTATTTTCTAAAACAGATACTTTTTTCTGCAATCTATCTACTGATGCAATAAATGTTATTGATTTTTCAAGTAATTCCGATTTAACTCATGAGGAAGAATCTCTTATTTTTAAGTTTTTAGTTATTCATGCAATTAAAGTTGCATCGCAAACAAGGACTCCCATCTATTTCGTAGTTGATGAGGTTCAGAATATGCTGACTACGGAACATGGAAAGTGGGCTATTGATAAGATATTGAGAGAAGGGCGGTCTATGGGAATTAACCTTATCACTGC
Source organism: Methanothermococcus thermolithotrophicus DSM 2095 (assembly GCF_000376965.1). Classification (NCBI taxonomy): domain Archaea; kingdom Methanobacteriati; phylum Methanobacteriota; class Methanococci; order Methanococcales; family Methanococcaceae; genus Methanothermococcus; species Methanothermococcus thermolithotrophicus. Next base: position 9,321 of record NZ_AQXV01000029.1, read on the forward strand.
TACTCAGTATATGTATGGGTTACCTCAATCCCTCCTCATGGGTGCTTCGCATGTTGGAATAATAGGAAGGTTAGCTTCTCATTCCGATTGGAAGGTTTTAAGTAAATTAATAGATGATTTTGAAGATTCAGTTGAACCACCAGACCCAGTTAGCACATATACACAATATGAAGATTTTAAGAAAAAGATGAAATTTAAAGGATGGTTCTCATGGGATAAAGCATATACTGAAAGGATTGAATTTCGACAACCTCAATCCTTGTAGGTGGTATTATGAGCTTATTCAGTAGGTTTAAAAAAGAAAAGGAAGAAGATGCCCCTCAAAATGAAGAAGGTAATCAACAAGAGGATAATAAAGAATCATTTAATCCCATTAAAAAATACAAAAAGAAAAAAGAACAAAAGGAAAAAGAAACATTGATTATCAATTCATTAAAACCATACAAATGCACTCAAAAAATAATAATGTGGAACGATGGGGGGAAGGAAACAATATATGGTTATCCTGTTGCATTGATACCAACTGAAACAGGTTATGTAATATTATATCGTATGAGGGCGGTTGATTTTTTTGATGAGCTGATTATTAAACTAAAATCTCTTTTTTTAGGTTATAAAGAACAATACCGGATACTGCGAGTTCCTGAATATTGTCTTCTAAAAAGTCCTGAGGTATTAACCATATACGCACACAGTTTTAGAGTCATTAACCCTCTCACGGAAGAAGCTATTCCAATAGAAGGGAACGACCCTCGACAAAGAGTATTTTGGGATATAGAACGACAAAAAGCAGAAGCATACAGAAATGCACTTCACAAGATAATGCATGATGAGCTCCCTATTATTCTTGAAAGGGCCCTTGCTCTTAATCCAACAATGAGGGCATATCAAGGTAGGGAAAGTATGAAGGGAAGAAAAGAATCAAAGGCAAAAGAATTTTCAGGTGTTGAAATAGGATTCTCAGTATTTGATGAGCTTGAAAATCAATTGAAAAAGGAGGCAGGTATTGATGAGTGATAAAATAAACATTCCTCCTATGGAAGAAGTTGTTAAACACAGTTCAGTTATAACTGATGATAATGGCGATAAAAATAACGAAGAAGACGTGGATGAAGATGAGAAAATAATGAAAAAAGAAGATAATAATATTAAGGATAAACCGGTTGTTGAGGAAGTTGAAGGAGGGAAGGGGGGTGAGCTCGGGGCAGTTCCAAATATACCACCAATCCCCCCACTACCTATGGGAGGGAACAGTGTTGAAGAAAATGAAGAAGAGGATGAAGAACAAAAGAGTCGAAGAGGAAGACCTAAAACAATTCATGCTAAAACAGTATGTGCTAAAAGCATGTTGGTTATTTTGAAAAAATTGAGAAAAATACAAGATAAAACTCTGCAAGATGAGGTTAAAGAACTAGCAGGAGATGCAATCTTGGAATTAAAGCATTTGCACGATATTATTAATAAAATATTGTAAGGTGATATTATGAGTTTATTTGGATTGATTAAAAGAAATAACCGTGAAAATCAGAATATTCAAAGCATGCAATTAACTGCTGATTTTGAAATAAAATATAAATCTCTTTTAGAGGATATTTCTTTATTAACAAATGATTTGAAAAAAGAGTTTGAAAAACATGCATACTATTTAGCTATGAATAAGCTGCTATATGGTGCTGGTGTCGATAAGGCGGAGATGTTTATAGATTACCATGCAGGCAGAGTTTTGGAGTTGGAAAGAATTTTGACAAGATTATATAGGATTTTTGGGGACAATCCAAATCAATTATTGGAGATAGTTAAATTACAGAAGCAGAGGGCATTAGAAGATATTCAGAATACTGATAATCTCCTTAAATTACTTGACCAGGATACGGAACTTGAAAAAATTAGGGGTATAGCAACTAAAAATGATAATACCAATTCAGAATCGAAGAGAAATCTAAAAAAGTAAATTAAGAGATATTGTGGTGAAAGTATGAACATACATGATATTACACACAGGATGGGAATAATATATCAGCATGTTTTAGGAGACGATAATGACTTGGAAAAATGCTTTTTAAGGTGGGGTGCTGAACTTGATGAAGATAATTGGGAGGAATATAGTAAAGCATTGGCACAATGGATGGCAATTAAGGAAGGAGTTGAGATGGCAATGGAGGAGTTAAAACAATTACAAAAATGGATGGTAGAAATGGGATACGATGAAGATATTGAGGATGATGAAGAAGAAATGGAATGAAGAAAGCACTTATTGAAACTGGTATAAATGCTATATTATACTCTAAACCTAAAACAATAGAGTGATTATTTTTTTAGACATTTGATAAACTAATCAAAGTATAATTTGATTATTTTAGGTTAGTATTTTTCGGACATTCTAACATTATAAGAGGTAATCAACATGGGAGAAAATGACTGGGATATGGGATTAGATTATGAAGAAACTAAACAAAAACTCATCCAACAACTGGAATCATTGAGAAATAAGAAACCACTTTATAAAAACGACAGAAAAAAATATGCTTATTTGATTTTAGGGTTAATACAACTGAGAAATGGTTGCAGAATAGGGGAAGCGATTGAAGGACTAATCAAATTTACAAAATCAAAAGAACATGAAGTATCTGTTAAAGTGGAAAAAAGGAAAGATAATGCAATGAGAAAACTCATTCTTCCAAAGGAAATATCAAATAGAGATGTTGAACTGACAAAAGATGTGGTGTTGGAATGGGAAAATAAAACCATTAAACGAATTGCAAACAATGCATCATCATGGTATTTAACGAATTTAGGGATAAATACACACTCTTTGAGGTATTCCTACATTTCATACCTTGGTAAAAAGCAGTATCCTGCTCAAATTGTGGCATCAATAACCGGGCATAAAAAAATAGACATGATTTTAAAATATACTCAATCTAAAATAGCGGAGGATGTTTTGAGGAGAGAAGGATGATAGAAAAGGACGTTAATAAAATAGTTAGTTGGGATGAAATAAACAAAATCATTGCAGATTCCAATAAAGATTTGGTATTTATAAGAATGCCAGAATCAGTATTTAACCATCCCAAAATGGCATATAAAATCCAAGTTCTTAAAGAAAACACAAGAATATTTATTGAAGTTAAATCTAAACAAAGGGGAAGGAAGAGGAAAATAAATGAAACTCAAAAGAGAGAACTATTAAACCTTATAAAAGAAGGACATTCAATAAGAAAGACTGCAAAAATGGTCGGTATTTCAAAATCTACTGTGTATGAATATGTAAAAGATGATATGATAAGTATGAAAAAAGAACAACTAAAAGAGTTGATCTATGAGTTTAAGGAAGTGTTTATTGAGAATGATTTATACGATATTGGATCCGTTCAGATATTACTTAGAGAGTTGGAACAGGCTGTTGAAATTGGTGATTTAAATCGAGCGTATGAGTTGTTATCGGAGCTCCGAGAGTATTTCGAATAACTTATGATCTATCATATAGTTAGGTAAAAACTAATTAAAATCTTTTTATAAGTCTATAATTCTCATCAACATTGATTAAATGATATTCCCCCACTACATCTCGAGGTTTGAGTTCATTAATTGCTCGTGCGACTGTTCTTTTCCATGAAATCCTTTTTTCTTTAGGGGTTATATCTTCAATTGACTTAATTATCTCATGCACTTTCATACCAATATAATAATGTTTATCTTCCCATGAGGTATCCCATTTTTTACAATCAATATCAATCTCAGCGACATATTTCAATAACTCTTCCTTGGTTTCATCACTCAACTGTTCCCATAATTTTTCAGTTATAACAAATTCATCGTTTTCATCCAATATGATGAATGAACCGTCTTCGAATAGTTCCTCAGCATCTTGCATACTTATTTGCATAACATCACCCTGTTTTAATCAATAATAGTAGTTGTATCAAGATAGTCGCTCCATGCTATGGCTATGTCAATACATGAGAGCCATTAGTGTTATCACATCTCATAATAACCCCTCCCTTGTTATAAGAATAAGAAATGCCCCCACGTTGGATTTGCTAAAAATATAATTTCATCAATACTTGAAAAAATAATTCTCCTACTCATCAAAACCCCCCAACCCCATCAGTTAGAAAAACCGCTTTAATAGATCCATTACTATTCATAATTTTAGATAATTCCTTTGCCAGTCTCCGATACTGGCTTTTCAATGAACCCTCCTACTCTTTTAATACGGATTCGATTTTATCCCTGTCCATAATATCATCTAAATATTAACTCTCTTTCATTCTAATTTTGCAAATCAATTCATCAGGATTAAGTTTTTTATTCAACAATTCATTTCCCCTGCCATCTTCACAAGGCACTTTTAAGGTTATACTTTTGACATGCCCTGTGATAGATGAATAGTTAGCATCCCATTTAGCCCCACAATCACGGCACCATATAACAATTTTCCTTTTAAAAATACCGTCTTTTACTATTTTAGCAGTAGTAAGACCCTTACAAAATGGACATAATTCAAAGTATTCCATTAAATCTGATTTTAAGTTAGAATAAAACTTCCAAGTGGATATTAGCATAAATAAACTTAACACTGTAAAAGAGATGCCGTAAAATAAATATTCCATATTTGGAGAACCATATGAAATGGACAGACCACCTACTTTTATGATTGTAGAATCATGATACTTAATTAAAAAATACACTCCAAGAGCCAAGAATACAAAAGAAAACAGTAATGAAAAATAATAACCGGTGTTTATATTATCATATCTCATGATCACCACAATTTATTCAATATGACTATAATTATTGTTTTTTTATATGGACTTTTGAATTATTGCCTATAATAACACCATCTCCATTAATGGTAACATCACCATTAATATTAATTCCAGAATTTAATGCTTCATCCCGTTCCTGTTCCAATTGTTCTGCCAATTCATATATTTTAAGTGCTTTTTTACCAAGTGGAGTGAGTGAATAAAATACCTTCGCTGTTCTCTTTGTAGGATCTTCGCATTCTTTTTTTATTAGACCTTCACTGAGTAAGTCGTTTAGTGCATTTGTTAATGATTTACCCTCTATTTTAGAATGTTTTTTTAATGCTCCAAAATGTAATTTACCCCATTTTGCAAGTAGTAGCATTACTGTCTTACTGTTCTTTTTTGATATTGTTTGAAGCATTGTTTTCACAGTATCTGTTGATTTTATCAATATTATTTATTTAGTAATACATTAATCAATATGGTATATATCTCCAATATTGGAATAATATCCAATAGAAAACTATATATAGTTAAGTGTTCCAAGATGTATAGTGTAAAATATTCCACTATTGGATAACAATACAATATGGTGAAAACATGAAGGAAATATTGATTGTAGAAAACAAAGAGGTAAAGAGTAATGGAAATACCGGACGTGTATTAGTTCCTAAAAGGTACCTCGGAAAGAAAGTAAATGTCTATCTTTTGGAAGAGAATGGAGATACTGAAATTTTAGAAAATAACAACAAAAAAGTAAAATTGAGGTGAAAGAATGAGAATATCAAAAAAGAACTGGAATATGCTAGACCCACTAAACAGAGAAGCAAAAAGAAAATACGGGGCTTGGATTTACAGGCTTGGGTATGATAGCGATGGAAATTTCATATTCATAAAAAATGGTGAATACTTGTACAGGGGAACCAACAACGATGAACTTAACGATATGATGCAGAAAGAACTGGCAACACTTGGAGTTGGATATAAAATAATAGAAGTTCATGGATGAAAAAGAGGGGGTGAATACATGGTAAAAGTGTTTGTTGAGAATGCACCTTATTGTCCAGAATGTCCAAATGGTCCTATGGTATGGGATGAGGACGAGTATGGCTGGTATTGTTTAAACTGCGGATATTTTGATGATACTGATGAGGAGGATACTGATTATATGTTTGAAGATGTTGAGGTTCCAGAGCCAGTAACATTCAAGGAGTCAATATTAAATGCAATTGGGAAACGTGATGAGATGACCTATAAGCAATTGAAGGAAGTGGTTTTAAAAGAGTTAGATAAAGTGTTAAAGGAACTAAAAGATGATGGGGAGATATACGAGCCAGAAGAAGGAGTATATAAAATATTATGAGGGGGAAAACAATGCTAAAAAGATTCACTTTATACAAAAACATAGATTCAAGAAGATTGAGATTCATCTTACACCAATTACAAGACTTAAACACAATAGACACACATACACTAATCGAAGTTTCGAAATTAAAGAAAAAATATGAGAAAAAACTCACACTAATAGATGAAGAAATAGAGATCGTTGAAAAATACGGAAGGAAAACAAACGAACTACTTAATTATATAATATACATGGAAGAGCTCAGGGAGGAACATGAAACCAGACATTCAACTCCTGTATCTCAAACGCAGTAAAGAAGATACAGAAAAGGAACAGGGAGATAATAAATGGCTAACTAAATTCATAGAAGAAAGGCTATTCGATAATATAGCAGAAACTACAATAAAGTCAGACGTTAAGCGATTGAATATTTTCCTTAATTACTGTAAAAGAATCAACAAAGAGCCTGATCAACTTACTAAATCAGATTTTATTAAATTTTTTAACTACCTGGAAACTGAAAGGAAAATATCAATCAACACCCAAGACAAATACCATAAATTACTAAAAGTATTCTACCGACTGATGAGATTGAACAACTACAGGGAATTTGCAGAAGAATGCAAGGAAAGAAAGAGATTTACACGGTATGAGAAGAAACACTATGACTTAATCACAGAATCAGAATTGGATAAAATATTAAGAGAAATAGGAAAATCCACCAGCAGAACAAAAGAACGAGACATACTAATAATAAGGTTTTTATGGGACACGGGGGCAAGGGCATCAGAGGTTTTAAATCTCACATATAAGGACTGCGATTTAAAAAAAGGGATATTCAGATTACGAAACACAAAAGGAAAAGAAGAACGGCTTGTAGTATGCAGGGATGACACATTACAGTTCCTTAATTGGCATATTCGATACAACATAAAACAAGAGGATGACGACCCAATATTTCAAACAAACTATGGCAAAAAAGTAACAAAAGATTGGATAAGTAAAATATTCAGAAAAGCAGTTAAAAAACTACAAAATGAAGGAAAACTTCCAAAAAACAAAAGAATTGTTCTACATTCCTTAAGGCATGGGAGGATTGTTAAAATGCTGGAAGATGGAATAAACATAGAATTAATAAAAGAATATGTTGGTCATAAAAACATAGAAACTACTCTAATTTACGCCCATGCCAGTGAAAGAATGAAAAAAAGTTTAGAAGATATTAGGCGAAAATTGTAAAAATAGTAGACAAGGGATAATATGGAGTCTTTATCTATAAATAACTTACCAAATGACACAGAAAATATAACAAAATTACTAAGCGAAAGAAAGGAATTTTTAAAAAGACTACCACTTCATATAAGTATGCATTATTTTGGAGAAGGAGGGACGATACCTGAGGATAAAACAATACACTTTGATTTAAAAGAATCATGTAGCATAATGGGTGTATCTTACGAGCTCCTAAAAGAAATATATTGCAAAGACACTTATGGAAAACTGCAATTATGGCAAGACATATACGATGCACTAACTACAAAATTAAAAATAGAGTTGGTACATCCAGAACTAAAAGACATAAATAATATTGACCTATCTAATGAGGATGAACAAACACAAAAATTATACAATAGAATAATGGATAATATCGAAAATACAATATTTAAAGAAGAAACAGGAGATTATGATTTAAACCTTGAAAAAATAAGGAATGTATATTCCATATATAAAACATTCATAAAGGATAACGGTTCAGAAAATATAAAATACATAGCAGTATTTCCAAAACCAAAAATAGAAAATATAGAATATTTCGATGGACACAGATATACAAAGAAAAAACTTCTCAAAATGAGAGGAGAAGTCATCGACATGTATGATGAAGACTGCTTTTTTAACTTTATCCAACTTGCTAAAAATGGAAACATAAACATTGGAAATTACATAAAAGAGTTTAATGGAATTTACAACTATGTGGTTAAAAGATTTGATAATACTAGCACAATTAGAAAAACCGAATCATGGGGATACTTCGGAGAGGGGAAGGCAATATTCAAAGGTTGGGATATTAACATTACAGGAGAAAAAGCAAAACGGTTTGAAGAGTTATTAAACACTGAATACAAAGAGGAAGAATTAAAAGAACTGGCTCAAAAACTAAATGAATATGTGAAAAATGAAGAATTTTCAAAGATAATATTAGAATGGAGTTTGGCATCAATATTTAGATACTCTTTAATGGATGAAAGAAGATTGGATAAATTCCCATACTTATTAATAAAAGGTAAGCAAGGTATTGGTAAAACTGCCAGAATTAATATACTGTTTAGTAAGTTTTTGTTGAATACAACAACGGCATATTCTGTTGATGATGTTAAAGGAAGTATTGCTAAACTGGCAAAGGAACAATACATAAATCTTCCAATGTGGTTTGACGAACTAAAAATATTCCCAGACCGACTGGTTGATATGTTAAAACAACTGGGAACTAATAAAGAATACTTAATGACAAGAGGAAATAAGAATGTGGAAAAGGAAGATTACAGATTTTATTTAAGAAGACCTTTCTTAATCTCAACGAATCAATTTACAATAGACGATCCAGCATTATTAGACAGATTCATAGTACTCTATGCCGAGGACTATGAATTAATAGATAATGCAAAGATTGGAAAGGAAATATTCAATAACATACACAAATTAGGGGCATGGATATATGACAACATAGAGGAGATTAAAAAAGAAGTAATTGACAAATTAGAATTTGAAGCAGATAGGGAACTGGCAAATGAAACCGTGCTGTATATCGGAAGAGAATTAGCAAAACATATATTCTCAAAATTCGGAGTAGAGTATACTCCAAGCACGAGGGTAATATACGGCAATGATAGTGTAGTCACATCAAAAGACAGCATAAGACATAAGATAATAGAAAAAACAATCAAGTTATCAGAATATGTAAAAGATGGAATAAGATACAATATTTTAGATTACTTTGTAGATCCAGCAGAATACAACACAGTAGAAAAAATACTTGCGAAATATGGAATATTCCCATACACCGATAAAATAGGAAACAATTACATAGCCATAACTAAAACAGGAATACTACACATGGATTTAAAGGAAGAAGGCATTAAGAAACTTTCAGAGTTAGATGCACACGGGTTTAAAACGACAGTAATTAGAAAGGAAAAAACACACAGAGTTGCACTAATTCCAATAGATGAAGAGGTGAAAGAAGAGGACACTGAATTGGCAGATATAATATTGGATACAATTGGAGGTAATACAGTACATGAGGCGGAAATTATTGCAATAATACATAAAGAGCATAACATAGATGGGGAAAAGATAAGAAAAACATTGAAAAATATGGAAGGAAACTCATTAAGAAAGGTAGGAAAATATAAATATGCAAAAATGAGCGGAAACAACATAAAAGAAAGGATAAAAAAGTATATTGAAAATAAAGGCAAGGTAACAATAAACGAAATATGTATTAAGTTTGACATTGAGGATGAGGAAGCAGAAAAGATACTTGGCGAGTTGTGTTTGAAAGGTGAAATATCAAAAATCAATAACACGACATACATACATTAACTCATCCTCTATATCCTTTTTTTAAAAATATCCGTATATTTAAATATATTATAAATAATAGGGAAAAATAAGCCCAAAATGGCTTTATTTTGTTATCCAGTATCAACGATGTATATGAATAAATGAGTATGATTAAATAATACCTGTGCGAGTTGTTAGCACATTTTTGAAAAGTAAACATATTGATTTTATGAAAAAATTTTGTAACAATGTAACAACGTAGGAGAGTGCTTTATTTTGGAAAACTCGACCTGTTTTCTGTTACATTGTTACATTTTTGTTTTTGTAGAAAAATGTAACATTGTAGATAGTAAGGCAAACAACTATATTTAGTTTATCAATTGTCGAAAAAACTACATTTTGTTACATTGTTACATTTTTTTTGTAACATAAAATTGTAACAATGTAAAGAAAATACGTTGAGATTTTAAACTATACTCGATGAATTATCGTTGTTACATTGTTACATTTTTTTGAGCTAAAAGTGAGGTGTATGTTCAGGATAAAGCCTTGCAAAAATGGCAAAAGTATTACTGATAAGTTAAGGTCATGCAGTCACGTATGAAATTTATCGGAGCTCTGATAGAGTGAGTTCCAGGACATGCTGATAGATATTTATATATTTGTTCAACTCAATAGTTTTGTTAAATAGTTAAAAGGAGAGGATATTATGCCACCAAATGTTGATAGTGTTTATACCAATTTAGACATGTTCAATACGTGCAATGGATTGTTGAAATACAACGGGCATGTTATATACACTGTTGGTTATGAAGGGAAATCAATTGATGATTTTATAAATATCTTAAAAAAGGAGCATATTGATGTGTTAATAGATGTGAGGGAGTATCCATTAAGTAGGAAAAAAGGATTTTCCAAAACCGCACTGTCTAATTACTTAGAATCCAATGGCATAAAATATATTCATATGAAATTACTTGGAAGTCCTAAACCGTTAAGGGATAGATTGAAGTCTAAAAGTATATCATTTAAAGAATTTGCTACACAATATATTAAGTATGTTCGAACACAGGATGAAACCTTATCAATTCTTGAAGATTATGCTTCATCACATAAGTGTGTTTTAATGTGTTATGAGAAGGATTGGGAAGTTTGTCATAGAAATCTTATTGCAAATATTCTTTGTAGTAGGGGGTTCGGGGTGATTCATATTTGAGAGAAGAAATGCTTGTCCTTGCAAAAGCCACGCCTATTGTCAGTAAAAAATATGAGAATTTAGTATGTGTTGCAGGCATTACTAAAGATGGTGAGTGGAGGAGAATATTCCCTATTCCATGGGATGTGTTTAAAGGAGATAGTAATGTAAAATTTCGTAAAAAACAGTGGATTGTGTATGAACTTACAAATGATAAAAGTCCTGATGGACGACCTGAAAGTAGAAAAATTAAATACGGTTCAATAGTGCCCCTTTATGAGGAATCTTTTAAGAATATAAAAAAGATGTTGGATTCTAAATTAACTACTCTTGAAGAACTTCAATCTAAAAATAGGGGAGATTGTTCCTTAGGGGTAGTGTCCCCAATCCTCGATGATATGATTTGGATGAATAGCATTAGTTATTCAAAGACTATACAACGGGCAAAAGGTCAGATGACTTTGGATGGTGATTCCGTATTAAAATTAGATATTCCTGATAAAAAGTTTCAATATATATTTAGATGTTCTCAATTCTGTCCAAAAGAACATAAAATTATGTGTGAGGACTGGGAGCTCGGGGAGCTATATAGAAAAATGAAAAATAAATATGGTTCAGAAGAGGCATGTTTTAAAGTTAAGGATAAATTTTTAAATCGGATCACTTCATCAGGTCATGTTTATTTTATAATGGGAACTCATAATTTATGGAATACTTGGATGATTATTTCAGTAATTTATCCCAAAAAAGATGATTTAAAATCATTATCTTGTAATTCATTGCATGATTATTTTAAATAATTTATTTTTTTAACTAGTCTATAAAAGTCCTATGGTGCAGTAATTTATAGTATTTTTTAATACGTCGGATAAAGTCCGACGGTGTAACTTCATTAAAATGCGGTTAAAATAGCCTTATTTTTATCAAAAAAGTAAAGCGCAGGGGAAGGGATTTGAACCCTTGCGGAGCAAAGCTCCACCGGATTTCAAG
>NZ_AQXV01000030.1:0-21599 GCF_000376965.1 Methanothermococcus thermolithotrophicus DSM 2095
GATTTGCTGTCGAAGTAAATCCGAAGGATTTACTGATCGAGACAAATTTCTTTGAAATTTGTCGATTCACAAAAACCTTTGGTTTTTGTCGAACTCACAAAAATCGAAGATTTTCATCGAGAGTTGAATAATCTATGATTATTCAACTAATTCCAATAAAATTCACAGACAACTATAAACCCAATAGGTATTAGGAAACCTATTTCCGTATAAATATTTTTCTATTTAACTTTAATCGATGTGTATATATGCACAGGCATACATTACCATACATTAAAAAAAGTAATAGGAATATTAAAAAATATAGTCAGCGATGATGAACTTGTGGGGATACTTAAAGGGTTTCGCTGCTGTGGCTATGCTCTGTATGATAGGAGCTGTGTTTGCTACACCTGCTGCAGCATCTGGAATTAGTAAGTTATCAGATGAAAATATGGGACTATATTATTACCAGCTATATAAGGAAGGAGCAATAACAAAAGACCAATATGATGAAGCAATGAAGTGTTGGGAGGGTGTTTTAGTCTTATCTGGAGTATGTCTCGCGATTCCAGGACTCCAAGAAGCTGGAGTTGCAGGAAGCGTATCTTATGTAGTAGGGTCATGGTAATCTTTAATCTTATTTTAATTTATTTTTAATTTTTTAGGTGGTAATTATGTTGAAATTTAACTGGATGAAAAATAGCCACATTGCTAAAATATTGTCTATAACAACATTAAATTTTATTGTGATAATGACATCATTTAGCCAGTTATATGGGGGCTATAGTATTGATATTTTAACATATGGATTGCTAACAGGTTTATTTACAATATTTACAATTTTCTTTATTCTAAATATAAAAAAAATCTTTTCGTCAATAAATGGGACGAGAAAATTTGTCAGACAAAATATTTGGATAATCTTTGGTATTCTACTATATATCATTGTTTTATGCTTCTTAAATGCAAATTCTGGCATGCAAAAATTTGCTTTTATGGTTATATCATTTGAGTTCTTATTACTCACTTTAATATCTTATCTGGAAATAAGTTATAAGTCAAAAAAAGGCGTAGAAAAACAAATTTGTGGTAAACAAATGTGAGATTGTTATTAGTGAGGTGGGGCTTATTATAAATAACCCCATAAAAAATAAAGTTTTAATTTTATTATCCCTATTGAGCTTAATATCTGGCATTTTATGTGGGGCGTATATCAATCAACAATCAACCAATTTAAATTTAGAAAATAATACTCTCTAAAACCTCAAAAAATATCAAATTTAGAAGAGTTTATTTAATATTAGAAAAATAATTTAATCTTTTTAGTTGCGGGAATTGGAATCGGGAATGTAATGCTAATGAGCACAATTGAAAGAACAAAAGAAATTGGAGTTATGAAGAGTATTGGTGCATCTAAAAGAGATATAATAACATTGTTCCTTTATGAAGCTTTAATTTTAGGGGTTGTTGGAAGCGTTATTGGAGCAATATTGAGTTTGGGGGTTGGTTATTTAGTTGTCCATTATTTGCTGAGCTCGTCTATAACCATGGAAAGTTTAATTTACGTATTTTTGGGAATATTTGGTGTTGGAACATCCATAATTGCATCACTGTATCCTGCATACAAAGCCGCAAATTTAGATCCAATAAATGCGTTAAAGAATGAATGACCTAAATAAATTTATATTTGATATCAAATAATCATTAATGTAATTATATTAAATTACATTTTTCATGAACCTTAATGTATTATATATAACTTCATACTATATTTTCTTAAAAATATTTGTTATAGATTGACATACGGAGATACTATGATTGAAAAAATAAATGTTTATGTATGGGATGGGGAACTTTCAAAAAAAGAAGATTATGTGTGTGTAGAAGAAACCTATAATTTATATATTAACGATGAATTTATAGTAGATATGGTGGCATCCCCCAACGATTTAGAACAGTTGGGGGCAGGTTATTCAGTTTCTGGAGGTTATTTAAGTCCTAAAAGTATAGAAGAAGTCAAAGTAGATGGTAAAAAAATAATGGTAAAAGCCACTGAAGGGGATAAAGAAGAATGTACGCTGAAAAAAGACAATCCAAAACTTAGTATTAAAACAATAAAAAAAATAATGAATATAATGCCTCATCTATCTGAAACATGGAAACTTACAGGGGGGGCCCATTGGGCAGGATTGTTTGATTTAAATGGAAATAAAATAGCCTTTAGTGAAGATATAGGAAGACATAATGCGGTGGATAAGGTAATAGGGCATGCAGTTCTAAATAAAATAGATTTAAAAAACTGTATCTTAGTTTCAAGTGGAAGGCAGCCTTATGTAATGGTTAAAAAAGCAGTAAATGCTAAAATACCAATAATAATAACAAAATCTCCTTCAACCAATAGAGGGGTTAAACTGGCAAGAGAAAACAACATCATATTAATAGGCTTTGCAAGAGGGGAGCGATTTACAATTTATAGTGGGGTTGAAAGAATAGAGTTTGAACAAAATCCCTTCGGGATTTTGTAACTCTTCGCTCCTTCGGAGCTCCGATGAAAGAATAAGAAATAAATCATTGCATGTGTGTGATAACAATGGCTGAAATAGTGGAGTTTTCACAATGGACTAAGGAAAAGAGAAAGTTAAAAGATTTAAAGCAATTGAAAGAGGATATATTAAACAACTTCGGGGAAAACAACCTTATTGATAAAAAAATTATTGTCATGATTAGTGGTGGTAAAGACAGCTCCACCGCACTTGCACTTGCAAAGGATTTAGGATTAAATGTTCATCTATGCGTTCATTTTGTCCACAAATGGAGTTGGGAGCTCAGTAAAAAAGAAGCAGAGAGGATGGCAAAAAGATTTAACGTGCCAATTTTGTTTTATGATATCACCGAAGAACTGATAAAAAAAACTACCGGTGCAAAAGGTAGAAGTATTTGTAGAATATGTAAAAACATAATGAAAGACAAAATGATTGAAATAGCAAGAAAAGAAGGGGCAGAAGTCATACTTACAGGAGACACCGCACTTGAGAAAATTTCAGGACCTATATTCCAATATTTAAGGGAAACGTATGGAGAAGATGTTTATAACAAAATGGAACTTACTCCAGTTCCGAAAAGATATAAAAAAATGTTTTTTAGACCATTAATAAGAATTTCCCATGAAGATGTCCTTAAACTCCAGAATTATTATAATATAGATATAAAAAGAGTCCATGAAGTTGGGGATAAATTTGGTTATTGGAGGGAAGGATGCTCAATGCAGTACTGCGATAGTGAAACAACAATAACCGAAAAACTTCTTGACGACCTTTATATTTGCAATAAAATAGCAACTGACACAGCCAGAGCTCATGGGTTCAGAGCTTCGGTTAGACTCCCATCGAAAGAAATTATGGTAGTGCCGAATAAGGAAGAATACTTAGAGCTCATTCGTGAAAAATTAAAAGATGTTCAATTAGATTATTAGACTTTTTAGTTATGGTCTTAAAAATATTAAATGATTTTTTTATTTATTTGGTTTATCTTTAATTTATTATTAATGCAATAACATAAGTGGAAAAATATTTAACTTAGTTTAAAGTTATAGGCAGTTATTATAAATTTTTTAGAATACATTATTTGTACATCTAAATATTTAATGTATTTTTATTAATATTTTAAATTAACTTTAAATAGTAATAAATTAATAAAAAATTTAACTGATTTGTATTAAGCTGTGATACAATGGATGCTGAAAAATACGATAACAATGAGCGATACATTAGGCAGATGTTAATAAAGGACTTTGGAGAAAAGGGCCAGAAAAAGCTAATGGATTCGACTGTGGCGGTTGTAGGAGTTGGAGGTTTAGGTACTATAGTTTCACAGTATCTTGCTGCTGCAGGAGTTGGTAAGTTAATACTAATAGACTACCAAAAAGTTGAGCTCTCAAATCTAAACAGACAGATACTCCACTATGAAAAGGATATTGGTAAACTTAAAGTGGATTCTGCAAAGGAAAAGTTGGAGTCATTAAATCCTACAATTGAAATAGAAACATACCCTGAGAAATTAAAAGAAAGTCACATTAAAAATGCTGATGTTGTGGTGGATTGTCTCGATAATTTCAATTCAAGATATTTTTTAAATGAAATAGCCGTTAAAAATAACATTCCATTTGTTCACGGTGCTATAGAAGAGTTTAGAGGGCAAGCTACAACAATAGTTCCATATGAAACGCCTTGTTTAAATTGTATCTTTAAGTTAAAAGATGAAAATAAAACTTTCCCGGTTATGGGCGTTACTCCTGGAGTTATAGGTTCTATCCAAGCTTCAGAAGTGATTAAATTACTGTCCGATGTTGGTGAAACTCTAAAAAACAAACTGCTTTTGGTTAATCTTAGAAATAATGAGTATATCACATTAA
This sequence comes from Methanothermococcus thermolithotrophicus DSM 2095, assembly GCF_000376965.1. NCBI lineage: Archaea > Methanobacteriati > Methanobacteriota > Methanococci > Methanococcales > Methanococcaceae > Methanothermococcus > Methanothermococcus thermolithotrophicus. The sequence goes on from NZ_AQXV01000030.1 coordinate 4,394, forward strand.
ATATAAAGAAAAATCCTAAGTGTTCTATTTGTGGAGGAGGGATTTAAATGATTGAAGTGACCAGAGAAAATTTTAGTGTGGACGAAGAAATTAAGAAAATGTTGGATAAACATAAGGATATTGGAGGTATTGTTAGTTTTGTGGGTGTGGTTAGAAACGTAGGCTATTACAAAGGAGAAGAGAAGGAAGTGGAAAAACTCGAATTTGAATGTTATGAGGAAATGGCAAAAAAGAAATTAGACGAGCTCAAAAAAAGTGCTCTGGATAAATACAGTATAATCGATGTTACATTAATACATAGGATAGGAGAACTTAAGGTTGGAGACCGTGTAGTTTTAATATTGGTTGGTGCCAAGCATAGAAAAGATGCATTTTTGGCTTGTGAATATCTTATAGATGAGCTGAAAAAAGTAGTCCCAATATGGAAAAAAGAATATGCAAAAGATGGATCATACTGGGTGGAGTAAATATCCTTTTGATAAACACATATCGTAGGCTGCTGAGTTACACTCACTGCGACCATGGTCGCATGAAATTGATTTTTTAAATTATTTGAAGTAATGAAGTAAATATTTCTTCTTGATCAAACTTCTTTTAAGAAGTTTGGAGTGGGTATTATGGATTTTCAAGAGAGAATACAAATAAAAGAGACAAATTTACTTTTAAAAACTGATAAAAAGAAGTTTATTAAACTTGCCAAAAATACGATTTTAAATGAAAGGGCAAATCTTGAGAATTACATTTTAAGAAATAAAGAATTTTTAACAAGTTATGTTCCAGTTGAAGTGGAAGATTGGGCTCCAAGAATAGTTAAAATAATGGCCAATGCTGGAAAAAATGCAGATGTGGGACCTATGGCAAGTGTGGCAGGGACTATAAGTCAGCTCGTCGTTGAAAATTTAGTTGAGAATGGTTGTGAAAACGTAATTGCAGAAAATGGCGGAGATATATGTTTGAGATGTGAAAAAGATACTATTGTTGGATTATATGCTGGAAATTCGCCATTATCTGGAGAGGTTGGATTTAAACTAAAAAAGGAAAAAATAAAAAGATGTTACGGGGTTTGCACTTCATCGGGAACTGTCGGACATTCTGTAAGTTTAGGAAATGCTGATGCGGTGGTTGTGTTTGCAAAAGAGGCCAGTATTGCAGACGCTGCAGCTACAAGTATTGGTAACTTTGCAGTTGGAAAAGAAGACGAAATTATAAACAAATGTCTGGAGAAGGCAGAAGACATTGAGAACTTAGACGGAGTTTTTGTAGTATCTGGTGAGTATGCCGGTAAAATAGGGAGAATACCTCAAATGATTAAAACAGAAAAAAAAGTAGTGTTGAGTGAGTTATTTGAGATGATTTAAAATTAATTTATTTATTACTACTGTCGGCGTTGGTACCAGCTGATTTTTCTTCTCCACTACGATATCCAAAGTAGAATCCTATAACCGTAGATACTACTCCAAAGAAGAAATTCACCATATCTTTATTGATTTCTAAAAATTTGGCATTGGATACGCTAAGAAAAACCAAAATTATAAACCCACTGAAGATACTGCCTGCAATAGCTCGTCTCATCTCACCCTTATTTAGGTCCCCATTATGGGCCCACCCGAGAGAAATTAACCAGAATAGAACCATTAAAGGTACAAACAACACTAAACTGGGTGTCTGACTCATTCCCCATGCTATAAGTGCAGTACCCATAAAAAATGCACCTGTAACTATTGTAGCAAAGGTATATTCACGGGCACATATGCCATTTTTGCCTTCCATACAATCCCCTATTTTATTTATGCCCTTAACGATATATAAATGGTGATTTTATGAAAAACGATTTTAAATCCTTTGAACTGTATGAAATCTATGAAAAATCTATAAATGGAAAAATTAAGCGTAATGATATAGTTGAACTGTGGGATTTAGATGTCTATGACCTTTTATATGTTGCGTACAGGATAAAAAAAACATATAATAAAAATAATATTGATTTATGTTGTATAATAAATGCAAAATCTGGAAAATGTCCTGAAAACTGTGCTTTCTGTGCTCAATCCATCCATAGCAATACAAAAATAGATATCTATGGATTAAAACCAAAAGAAGAAATTGTTAAATTCGCCAAATATATGGACCAGTATAGTAACAGATTTTCAATAGTTACGAGCGGTAAAAAAATTACCTATGATGAGTTTGAAAGGATTTTAGACACAATTAAAGAAATTAAGAATAAAACAAACCTAAAAGTCTGTGCTTCATTGGGATTGTTGGATAAAGACCAGTTAAAAGCACTTAAGGAGTTGGACGTTAGACTTCATAATAACTTAGAAACGTCGGAAGATTATTTCAATGAGATCTGTACCACCCACGACTATAAAGATAAAGTAAAAACCATAGAAAAGGCTAAAAAAATTGGTTTAGAGGTTTGTAGTGGCGGAATATTTGGATTAGGTGAAGATTTTAAAGAGAGAATTAAAATGTTTGAAGATTTAAAGAACCTGAATGTTGAGGGTATAGCATTAAACATACTCAATCCTATTGAAGGTACTAGGATTCATAGTATGATAGAAAAGGGAGAAATTAAGAGAATAACACCTATAGAAGCCTTAAAATCAATAGCACTTTGTAGAATTATGATGCCAGAAAAAGAAATAAGGCTGTGTGGTGGAAGAGAGCCTAATTTAAAAGACTTACAGAGTCTATCTCTTTTGGCACTTGATGGATTGATGATAGGCAATTACTTAACAACAAGCGGTAGGGCAATATCCGATGATCTAAAGATGATAAGAAATATGGGATTTATGGTGAATTTATGATTGATAATATGATTGATGATGAATTACTAAAAAAATTAGATAGACTAAAAGACTATTTCAAAGGAAGGAAGGTAATTGTTGCATACTCTGGCGGTGTGGACAGCTCTTTAGTTGCTAAAGTAGCTTCAGATGCTGCAATGGAAGCTGTTGCAATAACAATAGATAATGGATTTTTTTCAAAGGATGTTATAGAACGGGCAAAGAATAGGGCAAAAAGATACAATATAAATCATAAAATCATCAGTATAGATTATTTAAAAGATGAAAGTATAATCAACAACATAGAAGACAGATGTTACCTGTGTAAAAAGAAAATTGCCACAGAGCTCCTTAAAGAAAAAAATAAATTGAACTATGATTTAATTGTAGATGGGACAATATACGATGATTTGTTTGAAGACAGGCCAGGTATAAAAGCCATTAGGGAGTACGGCATAGAGTCCCCATTAGCAAACTTCAAATTTTCAAAAAAAGATGTCCATGAGCTCTCAAAATACCTTGGAATGGAAATTCCAAAAAAGGATACCTGCCTTGCTACGCGGGTTTTAACTCCGCCTATAACAAAGGATAGATTGAAGAAAATAAAAAAAGCTGAAGATTTCTTGAAGACTACTATGGAATTAAGCGGTTACTTTAGGGTAAGAGATTTTAACAACGTTGCAATTATAGAGGTAAATGAAAACGAAATAAATAAGTTTTTCAATAAAGGAGTTGTAGAAAAAATAGATAATGAGTTGAAAAAAATAGGTTTTAAAAGGGTTTGTTTGGACCTAAAATGTAAGTAGTCGTTCTGCTAATGAATGATATAAATATTATCTTAAATATGCTGCCATATTGCTTTTATTAATATGTGATTTAAATAAAAGTTAAAAGTTGATGCAACGATATATTTGTTATATTCATAAAAGGTGGTTAGATGAACTTCAACATAAACATCGACAAGTACAGGAATCTAAAAAGAAGCATGGAAAGAGAGATGATAAATTTAAACCCTATACAGAGGGCGGGAGTTTTACCTATTGAATCAAAGAAGGCAATATATGAATTTTGGGATGGTTACAGTGTTTGCGATTACTGCAGCGGTAGATTGGATAAAATTGAAACTCCCCCAATTCACGAGTTCCTAGAGGATCTTTCAAAGTTTTTAAACATGGATGTATCAAGACCTACTCATGGTGCAAGGGAAAGTAAGTTTATAGTTATGAATTCAGTATGTAAAGAAGGTGATTATGTAGTTTTAGATAGTAATGCCCATTATACTTCCTATGTGGCTATAGAGAGGGCAAAACTAAACTATCAAGAAGTTGAAAGCGAAGGTTATCCAACTTTTAGGATAGACCCTGAGAAGTACAAAGAAACTATTGATAATTTGGAAGATAGTGGGAAAAATATAGGTTTGATTTTACTCACACACGTTGACGGTAACTATGGAAACTTAGCCGATGCTGAAAAAATTGGAAAAATAGCCAGAGAAAAAGGATACCCATTTTTACTCAACTGTGCCTATTCAGTCGGTAGGATGCCAGTGGATGGGAAAAAATTAAATGCAGACTTCATAGCCGCGTCAGGACATAAAAGTATGGCTGCATCTGGTCCAGCAGGTATTCTATCGATTAACGATGAGTTTGCAGATAGTATTTTAAAGACTTCAAAGAAGTTTTTGGTAAAAGAACTTGAAATGCTTGGATGTACAAGTAGGGGATTACCTATCCTAACACTTATGACGAGCTTCCCTCATGTTGTTGAAAGGGTAAAAAAATGGGATGAAGAAGTCAAAAAAACAAGGTATTTGGTAAAAGAACTTGAAGAAATAGGATTTATTCAACTTGGTGTAGCTCCAAAAGAACACGACCTTGTGAGATTTGAAACCCCAATACTTGATGAAATTGCACAGAAGGACAAAAGAAGAGGATACTTCTTTTACGATGAATTGAAAAAGAGAAAAATTGGTGGAATTAAGAGAGGAACTACAAAGGAATTGAAGATGAGTGTCTATGGTTTAAGTTGGGAACAGGTTGAATACGTTGTAGATAGTATCAAAGAAATAGTTAAAAGTTCATTGTAATGGGATAGTTTGAGTTATAACAAATATATTATCCCAACATTTTTGGTTTTATTGCTCTTCAGTGGAGTTTATCTGTATATGGAGGGTTCAAAAGCTGATGAAAAATACGTAGTCCTGAATGCCACTTTTAAAATGGGCGGGATTCAATATATTGGATACAAGCTTGAAGAGAGTAAGTTAATATTTATGTTCGAAAGAAGAGGGGATTTTTTCACCCAAGCTTTAGAATCCAGAGAAGTTAGAACCGATGAAAAAATAAAAAATATTGACAACGTTCTAATGGAAGTAAACACGAACGGGAACATAAAAATGTACGAATGTAAATTTGTCGGGGAAAATATTGAAGAATTAAAGTATGTTGCAGAAGAGTAAATTTTAAAAAAATAAAATAAAAAAATTCAAAAAAAAATTAATATATCTTTTTATTTAACGGAGAGCATTTTTTCTATAGCTTTTTTTGCCTTTTCTATTATTTCTTCGTCTAAGTTTATCTCGTACTTTTCTTCAATAAGACATTTTTCTACTTTTTCCAAGGTTATTCTTTTCATAGGGTCACATATTGCATCTTTTCTAAGCGGTATTAATTTTTTAGTTTTTCCCACTTTTTCAAGGTCTAACTTAAGTCTTGTTATCATGTCACATTCGGTTCCTATTATAAATTCATCCTTTTCAGAGCTCAGAACATGTCTAACCATACCGCCTGTACTTAAAACATGATCAGCCATATCCTGAACTTCTGGGTCACATTCAGGGTGTACCAATACTTCTGCATTTGGATATTGTTTTCTGATTTCAACGATATCCTCTACTTTAAATTTTTTATGGACATAGCAGTGTCCATCTTCAGGTACTGGGATTATCTCTTTATCGCTTCTCTTTGAAACATAGTATCCAAGGTTTCTATCAGGTCCAAATAATATTTTTTTAGTATCGAATAGTTTTACAACTCTATCGGCATTTGCAGATGTACATGTGGAGTCTACAAGGGCCTTTGCAGATGCAAGGGTGTTAACATATATTACAAATTTAGCATCAGGGTGTTTCTTCTTAGCTTCAATTATTGTTTCAGGAGGTAGTTGATGTGCCATAGGGCATTCGATATCAACAATTTCTGGTATGAGTACCTTTTTATCTTTGTTGAGTATTTTGGCAGTTTCTGCCATGAAATCTACTCCACAGAATACTATTATATCGGCTTCTGTTTCCTTGGCTTGAATGCAGAGCTCTAATGAATCACCAACAAAATCCGCTATTTTCTGGATTTCTTCGGGCTGGTAGTTATGGGCCAATATAACTGCATTTTTTTCCTTTTTTAGTTTGTTTATTCTTTCGACTATATCCATAATATCTCCTCCATGAATTACAAAGCATTTACAATATCGCTCAATGTTAATGTCTTATAATTAATTCTTCAAATATATTAAGTTTACTGAATTGGATCAATTATTTTTTATTTTGTAAAATTCTCAAACATTCGATAACAATATATTTAGATATTTCATCCAGTGTGTAAGGTGTTATTGGTTCCATGTCTTTGATAAATTTACCTGTTCCCACAACAATGTGGCCTTCTTCTTCAAGGTTTAAATATTGGGCAGGTCCATTTGCATATTTGGCGTCGCAAACGTAAACTTTAGTATCAACTCCAAAAACTCCATTTGTACCTATTGTTTTTATGCCGTTGTTTTTGCAGTATTCTATTATGGCCTTTCTCAGAGCTGTTGTGTCCCCCCCTGCAATACATATTATAACTACATCTCCTTTTATAAGATTTAAATTATTTAGATCTATATTTTCTGCCATACCTACGACTTTATCACTAAATAAATTTTCCACTAGCTTGACTTTAGGTTCTCCAACTTTTCCTCCCATTTTTCTATGGATTACATCGTTTTTATCAATCGTTGCACCATCATAAACATAGATTTTTTCAGGACCTCCCCTATGTACTTCCATAAGGTCCATAACAACCCTAACGCCAAGTCTACCGCATCCAATAACTGAAACTTCTCCTTTAGGAGTTAGCTTCATTTCCAAATCTTTTATATCCATTCTATCGCCTCATTAGTTCATTAATTTATTTTACTTTACTTTTTTAAAATAGTAATAAATACTGATTAAATACATGTCATTATGTTTTTTAAATGAGTTTACCTTTTATTTATTTCTTACCTTATTTTTATAGTCGTTACCATGTGATTGGCACTCACACATATATATATAATTTTCTATTTGATTTTAGAAGAATTATATATAAATATTAAGAACAATGTTGTATATGACTCACAAGAGATGAGAATATGCCCGAACATATACTTTCAGGGATTAAAGCAATAGTAGCAATAAAGATGAGAAAAGAAGGAAAGCTACAAAGAGAGATAGCAGAGTATCTAAAAATGGAGAGATCCATAATCTCACATTATATACATGGAAGATACCCGTCAGAAAAGGTCATGAAGGTTTCAGAAGAGATTATCAACTTGCCTGCAAAGTATGGTATACGATTAATAGATTCTCTAAGTGATGATAAAGAAATCACAAAAAAACTAATAAAAAGTATATATAATATAAAAATCGAAGTTGAAGATGATAAATGTATTGCCTGTGGAAAATGTCTCGAATGTAAATACAACGCTATTTCAGCAGATCCAAATAGTGTTAGAGTCATAATAGACCAAGATAAATGTGTTCTATGTGGTAAATGTATATTTAGGTGTCCTATGAACGCCTTTAAAACAGCTGAATCCACAGGATTATAATGATTGGAGGGATGATAATGAAAAATGTAAAAGAGGAGTATGACGGCATTATAAAAATATCTAGAAAAGGTGTTGAAAATAGGGTTCTTACATGGGAAGACCACGTCTGTGTAGGATGTGGTATATGTAGTGAAATATGTCCCACATGTGCCATTGAAATGGGTCCTTTAGGAGCTATTTTTAGGGAAGATATAGAAGCTCCGAAATTGGACATTAGTGGTGAAAAATGTGTCCTATGTGGTATGTGTGCAAGTGCATGTCCATTTGATGCTGTAGATTTAAAGATTAATGATAAATCAATTAAGGAGCTCCCACAATATCCAAAAATCAAAAGAGGCATTAGCCTTGATCAAGATACATGTGTATTGTGTGAACAGTGTGAATTGGTATGTCCACAAAAAGCAATTAATGTGGAAAGAGAAATCCCTGAAAGAAAAACTCTTGTTTTAGGTGAGATAGACGTAAACAAGGACAAGTGTGTATTGTGTGGAATATGTGCTGAATACTGTCCAGCAGATGCTATTGAATTGGTACCTAATGAAATGGGTCCAAGTAGTATAAACCCAATCAAAGATATAGTTATAGACAAAGATGCATGTGTATACTGTAAAGTATGTGAAAAAGCATGTCCTCACAATGCCATAGAAGCGATATGTTACAAATGTCCTCTTGCCAGCAGAATTAAAAAACCTGAGCTCTACAATGAAATCACAGGTAAAACAAACATCGATGAAGATTTATGTGTATCCTGTAGTTGGTGTGAAAGAGTCTGTCCTGTAAATGCAATTACCGTAGAAAAACCATTCGAAGGAGAATTAATAATTGATGAAGATGCATGTAATGCATGTGAAGCATGTATTTCAGTTTGTCCATGTAATGCATTAGAATTCCCAAAGGCAGGAAAACCTGGCGAAAAAGTACCAAAGATTGCAGTAAATCAAGATTTATGTATCTTATGTGGTGCATGTACTCACTCATGTCCAGTAGATGCATTGAAGGTTAAAAGAACAAAAATCAACATGACTGAAGCAAAAGCACCAGCATGGAAAAAAAGATTTGAAAAATTACTTGCGAAATAATATGCTATGAAAACAAAATAATGTCTCTCACTAACGCGAGGAAGATTGAAACAGTTGAAAAGGTGATATGATGTATAAGTTAGAAGTTTATCCTGAAAAATGTCATGGATGCGGTAATTGTGTTGTTGCGTGCCCAGTAAATGCAAGAGACCCAAATGTATATGGTGGAAAAGGACCTGAAAATGAAGATTTAATTATTATGAGAGTAGAGAACGGTGTTATAACAATAGTAAATGGAGATTTATGTGGTGGATGTGGAGCCTGTGTAGAGGCGTGTCCTGTAGATGCGATAAAACTCGTTATTAAAAAATAGAATAAATTGAACAAAATCCGTAAGGATTTTATGGCCCTACGCTCACTTCGGAGCTCCGATTAAACTAATTGAAAAAATATTTAAGGATTTTAGGTGATAGAATGAAGTTCAAATTAAACACCGGAAGAACTATCTGGCAGGGAGAAGCTATTGAAGCAGGTAAAAATTTAGAGTTATACAGAAAGGCTGCGGGAGTTTGCTATATAAATGAAGGAGATATGGCAAAAATGGGACTAAACGAAGGAGATTCCATAAAAGTAAAATCTAAACATGGCGAAGTTGTAGTCTATGTAAAAAAAGCCACTGAAGAAATGCCAGAAGGTATGATATTTATACCAATGGGTCCTTGGGCAAACTGTGTAGTTCTTCCAGATACTGAGAGCACAGCAATGCCTTCATATAAGGGTCCAATAGATGTTGAAGTAGAGAAAACAGATGAAAAAGTCCTAACAATGAGTGAATTAATGAGAAAAACATACATTGAATAATTATGATAATATATGAATATTCGGGGTGATTGTATGGAATATATTATAAAAAACGGGACTGTTTATGATCCATTAAATGGAATTAATGGAGAAAAAATGGACATCTGCGTAAAAGATGGGAAGATTGTGGAGTCAGTTTCAAAGAATGCAAAAGAAATAGATGCCAATGGACTGGTTGTAATGCCTGGTGGTGTAGACTCCCACACCCACGTTGCAGGAGCAAAGGTTAACGTAGGTAGGATGTTTAGACCAGAGGATAGTAAAAAGGATATTTATGGTAAAAAAGGATTGAGATCAGGTTCCGGGTTTTCTATACCGTCAACATATAAAACAGGATACCAATACTCAGAAATGGGATACACTACAGTTGTAGAAGCTGCAATGCCTCCTTTAATAGCAAGACACACCCATGAAGAATTTATGGATACTCCTCAATTGGACAAAGCTGCAATGCCATTATTTGGTAACAACTGGATGGTATTAGATTACTTAAAAGAAGGAGACCTTAAAATGTGTGCAGCCTATGTAGCATGGCTTTTAAAAGCTACAAGAGGTTTTGCAATTAAAATAGTTAACCCAGGTGGTACAGAAGCTTGGGGCTGGGGTAAAAACGTTCATGGTCTTGACGACGAAGTCCCATACTTCGGCATTACACCTAGGGAAATAGTTAGAGGGCTTACAGAAGTAAACGAAATGTTAGGATTGCCTCATTCAGTCCACGTCCACCCTAACAACTTAGGTCACCCTGGAAACTGGGAAACCACACTTGAAACGATGGACTGTGTAAAGGATATAAAAGCCAAGCCGAAATACGGGGAAAGAACTACCGTATACTACAACACGCATGTTCAGTTCCACTCCTATGGGGGAACCTCCTGGAAGGACTTTGAAAGTAAAGGTGTTGAAATTGCAGAGTACGTAAATAAAAATGACCATCTGGTAATTGACGTTGGACAAGTTACACTCGATGAGACTACAACAATGACTGCAGACGGTCCTATGGAATACGATTTACACATGACAAATGGCCTTAAATGGGCAAACTGTGACGTTGAATTAGAAACAGGTTCTGGAGTAGTTCCATTTATTTACTCACCAAAAGGTCCAGTTTACGCTGTCCAGTGGGCCATTGGTTTAGACTTGTTCCTATACACAAACACAGATAGGGTATTATTAACAACTGACCACCCTAACGCAGGTCCGTTCACAAGGTATCCAAGAGTTATAGCTTGGTTAATGAGCAAAGAGTACAGAGACGATTGGTTAAACAACAAGGTGCACAAATGGGCAATTGAAAAAAGTAGTGTAGCAGACAGTGATAAAGAATATTCACTGTTTGAAATTGCACAAATAACAAGAGCTAACCAGGCAAAAGTTCTCGGATTGAGTGTAGAAAGAGGTCACTTAGGAGTAGGTGCCAAGGCGGATATTGCAATCTACGATATAAACCCAGAAGAAAGAGACGGTAAGAAGATTGAAAAAGCATTTGGTGCAGCTAAATATGTTTTAAAAGATGGAGAAGTTGTAGTCAAAGATGGAAGCGTTGTTAAAGAAGTATATGGAGACACAATTTACGTAGATGTAAAACTAGATGAAGGATTAGAAGAAGAGCTCATGAAAGACTTAAGATTGAAATTCAAAAAATGTTACTCAATTAACTTAGAAAACTACCCTGTCCAAGACGAATACGCAAACAGCTGGAAGGTAATAAACATAGATGCTACAAATATCTAAATGAAAACTTAAACTTTATGCAATATGGATATGCTGCATAACACCTTTTAAAAGAAATACAATCTGAGCGTAGCAAGGACTTGAACAAAGCTTCGGCCTTTGTAGTCCTCTTAGGGATTGAAAATCCGATTTCAATAAACAATTTCCTAACTTATAAATTTTTTAAGGTGAGATATAATGAAGGAACTAGTTCTTACAGTAAAGGGGGAGTTTGATGTTCCAGTAGAATTGGATGTTCTACTTCCTGAAAAAATACAAGAAATGGAATTAGATGAGATATTAAAAATTGAATTACCACAAGGTAACACAAGAGTAACAGTTGGTGAAATTTTTGATGCAGAATTAAAAGAAAGCGACGTTCCTAGAATTGTTATAAAGAATTCCAACGGTAGGTTAAAAAGAATCGGAGAAAAAATGACTGCTGGAGAAATTATTGTAGAAGGGGACGTTGGAATGTATGTCGGCTGTGAAATGAAAGGTGGAAAAATAGTTGTAAATGGAAATGCCGACAGCTGGGCTGGACAAAATATGAAAGGTGGAGAATTGGTCATCAAAGGAAATGCCAAAGATTACGTAGGTTCAGCCTATAGGGGAGACTGGAGAGGTATGAATGGCGGAAAAATAATAATTGAAGGCGATGCAGGAAATGAGATTGGAGAATACATGAGAAAAGGTATTATCCACATTAAAGGAAATGTTAAAAACATGCCAGGAATCCACCAAAGTGGAGGAATTATAATCATCGATGGGGATGTTGAATCAAGAGCTGGTGGAGAGATGACAAAAGGAGCTATTGTGGTACATGGGAAACTTAAGACACTATTACCATCATTTAAATATGAGGGCATTGTTGAAGATCCAGTTATAAAATTATCCAAAAAGGACGAAGGAACTCCTATAAAAGGTAAGTTTTATAAGTTTTCAGGAGATCATGTAAACAACAAACCAAAAGGACAGCTCTATGTTTCAGTGGAAAATAACCCTGATTTAATTTAATTAATATTTCTATTATGAACGAAGTGAGAAGCTGCAAAAGTCGTTAAGGTTTTTGTCCAACTATATTTTCTTTTTTCCTCTCTTTTTGTTATTCTTTTTTTAATGCTGTAATAAACTAAAGGTTGGAAACTTTTTTTATAAAAGTTTAATTAAATATTTTATTGGAATTTTTAGAATTTAACTATAAAAATCAGAAGGATAATATATATGCACGATATATGCAAGAATAACTTGTTAACTTAAAATCTTATATTTATTTATTAAAATAGTAAATTTAAGAGGAAAGATTATGATTTTAGAATTAAATGGTATTTACGCAGGATTAAGATTCTCATCTGCCCATATCGTATTTGGACACGAAAGTTGTGGAGTAATTCACGGCCATTCTTACTACGTGGATGTTAAACTATGTGGAGAACCGTCAGGAGAATTTGGTTTTGTATGTGATTTCAAGATAGTTAAAGAAATAGTAAAAGAGCTGTGCGATGAATTTGATCACAAACTTCTGATTCCAAAATATCATCCAAAAGTTGAATATACATTTGAAGAGAGCTCGATGCAAATGAGTTATCTGTGTAAGAGTGGTAAAATAAAGGAGTATAAATTTCCATTAGAGGATGTTAATATTTTACCGCTGAAGTCCACAACGGCAGAAGAAATGTCAGAATATTTTGCAAAGTTTATTAAAAAGAAACTGGAAGAGTTAAATATTAGTAAAAATATTGAATGGATAGAAACAACTGTAAATGAGGGAATTGGACAGGGGGCCACCTATAGGTTAGATTTTAGATAAATTAATAGCCTTTTTCTTTGAATAGATAAAAAGATATATAAATTATAAAAAAATATCATTTACTAGATTTCTTAGTAAATCCTGGTGATAGTATGGATGTTAACATAACAATAAAAGAAGCCATGAGTACGCCAGTTGAAACTGTAAACTTGAATACCACGGTGTATGAGGCAGCCAATATTTTGAAGAATAAGGGAATTGGGTGTTTGATCGTAGTAAATGATTTACTCAAACCAGTAGGAATAATAACAGAGAGGGACATGGTTGTAAAAGTAGTTGCAAGAAACCTAAAATCAAAAGAAGTCTTAGTAAAAGAAGTGGTTTCACCAAAACTTATATCAATATCCCCTAAAGCTACATTGATGGATGCAGCTAAAACTATGGCAGAAAAAAACATTAAAAGACTCCCAGTTATTGAAAATGAAGAGTTACTTGGGATAATTACAGTCAGTGATATTGCAGGAGTATCCCCTGAATTATTTGATATAATGATAGAAGCTTCAAGAATTGAGGATAAAAGTTATCCTTACTCAGCAAAACCTTATGAAAACATTGATGGAATCTGTGAGATCTGTGGAAGTCAAGGCAATGTAAGATATGTAAATGGAAGATACCTCTGTGATAATTGTATCGACGAGGGCGAAATCTAATTAATTTATCTTTTTGGGGGGATAACTTGAAAATAAAAAGTTTGGTTGAAGGGCAAGAAGTTGTTAAGATATACCCTACCACCACTATAAGACATGCTTTAACAGTAATGAATGAAAAGAAAATAAGGAGAATTGCAGTTGTAGATCCTGGTACAAATAGGGTTGAAGGCGTAGTTACAAGCATGGATATTGTTGATTTTATGGGAGGGGGTTCAAAATATAATCTTGTAAAGTCAAAACATAGCCATAATCTTCTAGCTGCAATCAATGAACCTGTAAAAGAAATAATGACAGATGATGTAATATCTATAAAAGAAACCGCAGTATTAGGGGATGTAATAAGGATATTTATGGAGAAAAATGTTGGTGGAATGCCGGTTGTTGATAAAGACCATAAATTAATATCTTCCATAACAGAGAGAGATGTAATTAGAAAGTTTAAAGATAAAATAGATGAAAGCGAGAAAGTTAAAGATTATATGACTGAGAAACCTGTTGTGGCAACTCCAGGGGAGAGGTTAAAGGATGTTGCAAGAACTATGCTGAGAAATGGATTTAGAAGATTGCCTGTAGTTTCTGAAGGAGAATTAGTTGGTATGATTACATCTACAGACTTTATAAAGTTCTTAGGTAGTGACTGGGCATTTAACCAAATGAAAACTGGAAATGTGCGAGAAATAACCAACATAAGAATGCAGGATATTATGGTAAAAGATGTTTTAACAGTTGATAGTAACAGTTCTTTGGTGAACGCAGTTGAAATAATCACAAATAACAACATAGGGGCCCTTCCTGTTGTTGAGAATAAAAAACTAGTTGGAATATTGACTGAAAAGGATATTGTACCATACTTCTTAGAAATGAAATAATCAAATAAAATATTCTCATATGTTAGTTAAATTGTACACTACCCATTTTAAATTTTTTCTTAATTAAATGCCACATTTTCAAAATTCTACCTTTATTTAATACTACTTTTTTAAATATTATTTTTTTATATGCCATATATGCTCTGTTGTTTTTATGTCAAGTATATTGGACTTTAGTAATTTCTATAACATGATGAATACATTTTGGAGATTTAGGTAGGTTTTGGGATTTATTGGAGGGCGTATAGCAGGAAGTAGATTTCCATTAAATTGTTTAATATCTATAATATATTGTATCATATCAATAATTAAAGTTAATTTTAATTATTATAACGTAATTTTAAAAAGTATTATATTTTATTTTATTGCCTTTTAAAACATATATTTCAAAAAGGTGATGGGATGCCGATTGATTCGTATAAAAAATTAATTGAAGATAGAAAATTAAAAAACCTGCATATTGTTCTAACCGCTTTACTGGCAGAATTTGCACAATTAGGGATATTAAATCAAGGAACTACAAATATTGTAGGAAATGGGATTGGGAAAAAAGTTGCAAGATGTATAGGGGAAATACATTCTGACACTCCAGGGGATGAAAAAGAATTGATAGAATTTTTAATAAATTTTTGTGATATGTGTGATGATTATATAATTGAGGATGAAAAGATTGGAATAAAAATAGATAAATGCAAGTACTGTCCAAAGCAAATTGGGGAGGCCGAAATATCTGGAAGCGCATGCCCGATTCCATCCATGCTTGTTAGTATGCTAAATGAGTTAAATGGAAAAAAATATAAAATAAGTCTATGGGATGGGAATAAATTAATAATAAAGGAAAATGGGCATTGTTGGTTTAAAATTAAGTAATATTATTTTCCCATTTCACAAAATCTTTCAAGATTTAGTAATTTGGCTATACCTGCAATTGTTGTTCCGTAAAATATTACTCTTTTGTTGTATTTTTTTGTTAGATTAATAATCTCAAAGAGCGTTCCATTTGCGGCAGTACTTCCTGTTGATAAAATAACATCTGAATTTTTTATTAAATACTCATTCATATCTGCGTGAAGTATAACAATACCATGTTTTATTCTACCTATATTGTTAAAATCCAAATCTGTTGCCATTACATTATCTCTTCCAAAGGTTTCCACCATCTGTTTTATGATTGCAGGATGATAACCAATTATACCTACTGTTATATTTTTACCGTATTCATCCACTAAATATTCAGAAAATTTTTTTGCACATATTTCAGGTTCGTTTTTTGTACAGTGCTCTGTTTTCTCAATATACCCTAAATATCTCATCACAGCATTCAGTGTTGCTATAATAAGTGGATCATAATCTGATTCCAATACTTCTGCAATAGTTCCCTTAAATTCTCTTACATCACCGGTAAACGCATCTCCAGTACATTCTTTAAAAAATGCTCTCAATAAAAACTCCTTCCCATTTAACAGCGGATAGTCATTTATTCTTGCTGTATCCAAATTCACATTTACTGGACGTATCTCAATAGGTTCATTTAATAAATTATTTTCTTCTACAAGCTTTTTAAGTTCTCCTTTGAGGTCTATCATGAGCTCACCCCTCTATTTTAAATGACAATTTTTTCTAGTAATTAGTAGTTAATATGGTAATCATAATTACATTTTATGTTATTACAAACATGAACAGTTTTTGATAGTATTGCATACAGTTAATAGTAAACTAAGTGCTTTTATTGGGTCTAATTTAGATGCCTTATATGCTGGATAAAGTGCAGAGATTAAAGAAGTTCCCATTCCAAATAAGACACCTAATATTACATAAATTAGATATTCCAATGTTAAAGATGCTTTTAATAGATAATTCACAATGAGGTATCCAATTTCCAAACTAAAAAATGCGCCAATCAACTTCTATAATACCAAGTATCAATGCCCCATAAAGGAATAGTATCATAATATCCTTTTTTGAAGCTCCAATACTCTTCATAACTCTGATTTCTTTTGTTCTTTCAATTGTGCTCATAAGCTTTCCAATGCCTATTCCTGCAACTAATAAAGATATTCCACCTATTCCCATTAAACATGAATAATTTGTTCATAGCATCATTTATAGATTTGAGTAGGGTATCCATAGATAATATGATTACTTTTTTCCTTTTTATTCACAATATTTTCAGTTTCGTTTTTAATATTAATTCACTATAATATTATTATTTCTTATAAAACCCCCTAATAATACTTCAATAAATAGGGCGTATAACCGTTATTTTAGGATTGATAATAAAAGGGTATAATTACAAAGGCATGTTATTATCCATCCAATTATACAATGAAACAATATTATTTAGATTACTTAAATTACAAAGGCATACTTTCTTATTACGTTGTATTTGTATATTAAAATAAATTAGTAAGTAATACTTTTTTCAGGGTCAAACTGGTAAATTTTGCAACTCCGAAACCCACTATTCCAATAGGTAGAGTAGTGGGGAATAAGGATTATGAACCACTATCCTACCGTACTTATTTTGTACTTTTTACGCCCATGTTTTAACAAAAGAAGTTTTAAAAACATTGTATGGAAACATATGTGACATTAAAGAGAATGAAGAGGGGTTCAAAATGATAACACCAAATATGCAAAAAATTTCTTA